>VBDM01000068.1:1195-8932 GCA_005881355.1 Betaproteobacteria bacterium | reverse complement strand
AACGGATCACGAAGAGGACCGCCAGCCGTATGCTGATGATTGGCTCGCAGTTCAACGCTCATCCGCTCCGAAACGTGCCGTCTAACCACGCGTTCGAGAGCGGACGCGCGATGAAGCCGCGCGCCGCTCAACGCGAACGTTGGGCGTCACGAGACGGAGAAGAAATGCATGACGCGTCGTAGTCACTTTATCTACAGGTATTCCACCTTCCCGCTGCTCTTGAGCCTTCTGCTCCCGGCTACCCAATCGAGCGGTGCGCTTGACGTAGGCTTCCGCGAGATCTCGTTCCAAAGTGCGGAGTATCGCCTCGTCGGGACGCTCGCCAGCCCCATCGGCCGGTCTGCGGTTGCTGGCGTTTTAATCATTCCAGGATCAGGTCCGGTCGACCGTGACGGCCTCTCAAGGATTGCTCCTGCGATGTTGCCTGCATACCGGCAGTGGGCGGAACGGCTTAGTGAAGGCGGATTCACCGTGCTGAGATACGACAAGCGTTTTTTAACGCACCCACCTCTTGATTTTTCCTCAGTGGATCAAGAAGCGCAGATCGTCGACGCATTATCTGCTGCCGCTTTTCTGCGGACGGTAGGGGAGCTCCCCTCGAAGCGTATCTTTATTCTCGGTCACAGCGAGGGCGGAACTCTGGCGCCCATCGTTGCAAAAAGGGCGGGCGCAATCGCCGGTGTAATCATTGTCAACACCGTCCAATTTCCAGTAGATGAACTGATTGTGGCACAGTTGCAGGCTAATTCGAAGGTCCCCGCGAGCACGGTTGCCGAGGTAAAACGCTTATTCGTCAAGTTGAAGGACAACTCCTTTCCCAAGGGCGGTCTGTTGTTCGGCGCCGGGGCGGATTACTGGACGCAGTACATGGGAAATTCCCGGGATTCACCGGTAACGCTGTCCCGCTTGTCGATGCCGATCCTTCTCGTCCAAACCCTGAGCGATGAGACCCTTCCGGGCGAAACTCTCGGCAGGAATTTGGCGTTGCTCCGGTCCGTGGTCGCCACGAATGAGAATGCGCAACTGCGCGAACTGCCCGCCCATGACCATTTCGGGGCGTTGTCGGGCGAGCGAGAGCCGTCGCCGGAATTCACAAAAACACTATTGGAATGGTTGAGCAACGGAGGGCGAGCCGCCCAACCCGGCGCCGCAGCGGACGCGCCGCCGGCGGCGCGCCGCTGAGCTCTGCGTTAGGCCGCACCGCCACCTTTCGTTCCTTCCACGCTCACTTTCCGAGGAGCTGCCCATGTCACTGAAGCATGTTCTTGGTAGTTGTCACTGTGGCGCCGTTCGGTACGAAGCTGACGTCGACCTCTCCAAGGGGACAATTCGCTGCAATTGCTCGATCTGCACCAAAGCCCGTGCTTGGTTTACGTTCGCCGGCGGCGAGCAGTTCCATCTTCTTGCTGGAGAGAGCAACATGAGTTCGTACCAGTGGACACCACCTGGTAGGCCAAGCCCCGGTCTGACTTATCGGTTCTGCAAGACTTGTGGAGTGCGTATCTACGGAACGGGCGACGCCGAGTTCATGGGTGGTAGGTTCTATGCGCTCGCAGTTGCCACGTTCGACAACGTCTCAATCGATGAGTTGGCCGCTGCACCGCTCAGATTCATCGACAACCGGCACGATCGGTTCGATCGCGCACCAGAGGACACTCGGCTCATGTGAGCCCGACAATGCGGCCTAACCCCTCCATCGAGCGGACAGGCTCCGGCAGGCTTCGCCTGCCTGCGTCTGCCGCTCATGTCGAACGTCATGCCTAAGGATGATGTCCTGATGAAATCCATCGTTGCCCTTCTCGTGCTCTCGGCTGCTTTGGTTGCTTGCAGTAGCAAGGAGTCGACCGAAGTCGCGCGGGATTCCGGGGTCGCAACCCGCCAAGAAGACGCCGGCAAACAGCGATACCTGGCTTACGAGCACGCTATCGCTGCTGACCTTGACGAATCCGATCTCAAGCCCGTCTATGAGAAGGTCATTGCGACCTGCAATAGCGATAACCAAATCGACTGCACCGTGCTCGATGCGAGCATTACATCTGGGCGGTTTCTATCGGCCAAGTTGCGACTACGGGCAAAACCAGAAGGGGTAAGGAAGCTGACCGCCCTTGTCTCCGCGGGTGGAAAGGTATCGAGTCAGTCCACTCACGTGGAGGACCTGGCGAAACCGGTGACGGACGTAAAGACGCGTCTTGCCATGTTGGAGAACTATCGGACGAAGCTGCTTGAACTTCAGAGAAGACCAAACAATGACATCGACTCTCTGATCAAGATTGCGGAGAAGTTGGCTGCCGTTCAGTCGGATCTGGAGCGTGCGCGCGGTGAGAGTGCCCATTTGCTTGCGCGCGTCAACCTGGAGATCTTGACCATCTCATTGAGCTCGCGCGCTTCTCGGTCCTTCTGGTCGCCAATCGCCGAGTCACTGCACGACTTTCCGGCTAATCTCTCAAGTGGCGTTTCGACGGCCATTGTTGGTGTCGCATACGTGTTGCCGTGGCTGTTCGTCCTCCTGATTGGCTTTGTCTTGATTCGACTTGCTTGGAGAAAGTTTAGAAGGCAATGACATTGCTTGGGCATAACGAGCCATTGGAGACGGACCGTCGCCGGCAAGTTTTGCTCGCCGGCTCGGCCGCTCAATGGCGTCGTTAGCCGATTATGCTTTTACGGGACGCCATCGCAGCGCTGGATGAATTGCCCGAGACGGCGACGCTTTTTGTGCGTCGTCTGTCCGGAGAATTTAGGCCTACCAGCACGCGGCGCTAGCCTGACGAGAGCAGGAAATCCCTCACGATCCGGATCTGATCGTCGTGCAGCAAGGTCGGCGCGTGGCCGACGCCGGGGATCTCCACCACTTTCGCGCGCGGGCCGCGCGCCGCCATCTTCGCAGCGGTGTCGCGCGCGAGCATATCCGATTGCTCGCCGCGCAGGACGAGCGTCGGGCAGCGGATCGCGTCGTAGAAGCTCCACAGCTCGGCGTCCTTGTGCGGCAGCTCGGCGTTGAAGGCCACTGCGATCGCCGGGTCGTAGTGCATGCGCAGCGACCCGTCCGCATTCTTTCGCACGACGTGCTCGGTGAGAAAACGCCATTCGGCGTCGGTGTGCGGTCCGAAGGACGCGCTGATCGAGCGCACGTATTGCTCCGCCGCCTCGATGTCGGGGAGCGCCGGCCATTTGCCGACGTAGGAGCCGATGCGATCGAGCGAGGCCCCCACAAGCACCGGCCCGACATCGTTCAGTACCAGCAGCTTTATCGGCGACTCGGGCATCGCCGCGAGGGCCATCCCGATCAGACCCCCGAGAGAGGTGCCGACCCAGTGCACCGATTCCACGTCCAGCCGCGCGATCAGCGTCACCATGTCGTTCGCGTAGGTCGGCACCACGTACTCCGCGGGGTTCCGGAGCCAGTCGGAGTCGCCGCGGCCGGCGACGTCGGGACAGACCACGCGGTAGCCGTGGCGGACCATCTCCGCGGCGAGGCGATCGAAATCGCGAGCGCAGCGCGTGAGCCCGTGAACGCAGACGAGGACTTTCGCCGCGCCGGGCTCGCCCCACTCCAGATAGGCGATGCGGTGCAGGCCGCTTGCGCTCGCGCACTGCACCTTGCGGCGCCTGAAGGGCTCGCTCATTTCAAGATTGCGCGCGCAGCCAGCAGCGCAGCAGCAGTTGCGGAATCCAGCTCGCACCTTCCCCGAACGAGCCGAGCGCAAGGCTGCCGTCCTCGGGCCGCAGCACGCGCTTGAGCTTCTCCGAACGGAGATTGGCCGCGCGCACCGGATAGCCGTAGGCCTCGAAGCGCTGGCGCTCGACCGCCGTTTCCTCGGGCGGACTCTCCTCGAACCAGATCCACTCGCGCGTGAACTCCTGCGCGAGCCGGTCGAGCTCGCGAAGCTCCTCCTCGGCGATCGGCTCTTGCCGCGCAAGCTCCGTGTAAGCCGCGTCATCCGACGACACGGTCCAGCGCTCGGCCCATTCGGCCTCGACGCCGTCGGAGGCGAGGAGCTCGCAGGCGCCGGGACTCCCGGCGATCCGGAAGAAAGCGTGCTGGTCCGAGGCGATCGCGTATCCGTGCCAGAACTCGCGCCAGCGCGCGCAGGTCACGGCGAGCCTGAGGCGGCCGTCGGCATCGGCGCGCACGTCGTGCAGCGCGGCTCCGGCCGGAGCGTGGGTCTGTGCGGCCTGCTCGCGCAATACGCCGTTCTGGATGATCGCGCGTCCGCTTCGGCCCTCGCCCGCCGCGGTCCAGCCGACCTCGACGCTCAGCTCCGGAAACGCCTGCGAAGCCGCCACGAAAGGCGGAAAGGGAATTCCGCCGCGCAGCTTGAAGCGGTACTCGAGTTGCCCCCCGGTGTGCAGCTCGCGGTAGGAATCGCCGCCTTCTTCATCGAGGAGGCGGTTGACGTGAGCTCGGTACTCCCGGAGCAGCTCGGGATCTCCCTTTACCGTGATCGTCGCAGTCAGGTTCAAGCCGGCTTCTCGCTTTCCCGCGAGTATAGCCGCTCACAACTCGTGCCAGTAGCGGCGGGCGCGATCGCGCTCGGCGTCCACCTGCAGATTTCCCGGCGCGAAGCGCAAGCGGATCGCCCCGGCCGCGTCGGTGCGAAGCAGCTCGCTCCCGGCCTCGCGGTAGCGCGCGAGCACGTCCTCGCGAGGATGGCCGAAGCGGTTGCGATAGCCGACGGTGAACACCGCGTAGCGCGGCGCGACCTGCTTCACGAACTCCGGCGCCGAAGAGGTCGCGCTGCCGTGGTGCGGCACGAGCAGCACTTCCGCACGCAGGAGCCCGGGCGCGCTCCGGAGGAGCTCGTGCTCGGCGGCGCGCTCGATGTCGCCGGTAAGAAGCGCGCGTCCCCCGGAGGCCTCGATGCGCAGGACGCAGCTCCGGTTGTTCGCCCGCGCCGTGCGCCCCGGGGAAATATCCTCCCGCGGGTGGAGAAATTCGAAAGAAACGCCATCCCAGAGCCACTTGCGATCCGCCCTGCACGGCGCGCGCCACGTGGGCGCATCGAGCAGAGCGTGATCCGGGGAAAGCGAAGACCACAACACGCCCACCGGGATCGCCTCGAGCACCGAGGCGGCGCCGCCCGAATGGTCGCGGTCGTCGTGCGACACGACCAGCGCATCGAGCCGATCGATCCCCTCGCCGCGGAGGTAGGGAACAATGACGCGGCTGCCCGAGTCCGCCACGGCGTTGAACGCCGGTCCGGCGTCGTAGAGCAGCGCGTGCCGCTCGGTGCGCGCGAGCACCGAAAGCCCCTGGCCCACGTCGAGCACGGTGATCCATAGCTCGCCCGCACGGGGCCCCGCCGGACTCGCGGCGAAAAGGGGCAGCATGAGGATGAGTCCCAGCCCCCTTGCCGGAAAGCCGCGCGGGAGCAGCAGCCACACGATGCCGGCGAGCGCGAGCGGCACGGCCCAGGCGAGCGGGGCATGCTGGTGCCAGACCGCGCTCGGAAGCCGCGCAAGCCACTCGAGCATCGCCATCAGGAGCTCGAGAATCGCGTGCCCCAGCTCGAGGGGCCAGCCGAACGGCAGCACGGCTCCGGCCAGCGCTAACGGGGTGATGACGAAGCTCACCAGCGGGATCGCCACGGCGTTCGCGATCGGAGAAACCAGCGACACCTGCTGGAACAGCACGAGCAGCAGGGGAGCGAGACCGACCGTCACCGCCCACTGCACGCGCCCCCATTGCGCGAGCCAATGCGGCTGCGCGCTGCGTCCGGTGCCCACGTAGAAAATCACGGCGACCGCGGCGAACGAAAGCCAGAATCCGGGCGACAGGACCGCCCAGGGATCGAGCGCGAGGACAAGGAGAAGCGCGGCGGCGAGCACTCGCGAGGCGCTTGCCGCGCGCCCCAGCCAGAGCGCCAGCGCAACCACGCCGACCATGTAGAGCGTGCGCTGGGCCGGGACGGCGAATCCGGAGATGAGGCAGTAGGCAAACGCGGCGAGAAAGCCCGTGAGCGCTGCGGCCTTCTGCGCGGGCAGCGCGAGCGCGAGGCGCTCGCTCCTCCGCCAGCACCAGGACGCGAGCATCGCGAACAGGCCCGCGACCATGGTGACGTGCAGTCCCGAAATGCTCATCAGGTGGCTCACGCCGGTGCGCGCGAACAGCTGCCACTGGCCGGTATCGATCGCGCGCTGGTCGCCGATCGCGAGCGCGATCAAAACGCCCGCGTAAGGGCGCTCGGGCAGCGCACCGAGGATTTTTTCCCGCGCCGCCTCGCGCAGCGTCTCGATCCAGTACTGCGGCCGCGGCACCGTGTCCGCCAGGCGCTCGGGCGGGGCGCGCTCGTCCGCTCCGCGGCGCGAGGGCATTCTCACGTAGCCGGTCGCGCGTATGCCGCGCTCGAGGAGCCACGCCTCGTAGTCGAACCCGTGCGGATTGGCGCTGCCGTGCGGCCGGCGCAGCCGCGCCGTGAAGCGCCAGCGCTCCCCGGCCCGAACCGGGCGGACCTCCCGGGATTCATCCGGAGCCGATCTGCCGTACCACGAAAGCGCTACGCGCTGCGGTACACCCGGTTCGGACGATTCCACGTCGAAATCGAAACGCACGCCGCGCTCCAGGACCTGCGGGAGGCCGGCGACAACGCCGGTGAGGACGACGTCGCGCCCCTCGAGCGCTCGATCGAGCCGGTCGGAGAGGCGCTCGCGCGCAAACGCCGCCGCCCAGGCAAAGCCGAGAACGGCGAACCCGGCGAACGCAAGGCCCGCCGGGACGGCTGCGCCGATACGCCGGAAATACCATGCCGCCGCGAGCGCAGCGAGCACCGCGCAAGCGGCGAACGCCAGCCATCCCGTCTCCGGCAGGGCCGGCTGGCGCTGCAAATGCCAGACGCCGAGCGCGAAGCCGATCGCGGCGAGCCTCACGTGCGTCCTGCAGGAGTCCTCATGCGCTTGAGTAACGGTCGAGACGCGCCGGGGTTGATATGCTAGTCACCCATGCCCAGAAAATTCTTCCGCAAATACCTGCCCGGCTCGCTGCTTCGCCACCCGAACCTCTGGCACCTCAATCGCCGATCGGTGTCGGGCGGCGTGGCGGCAGGCATGTTCGCGGGATTGGTGCCGGGCAGCAACCCGGTTCAATTCGCCGCTGCGGCGCTGCTCGCGGTCGCCTTCCGCGTCAACCTGCCCGTCGCGGTGGTCGTCACGCTCTACACCAACCCGTTCACCATCGTGCCGCTCTACGTCATCGCCTACGCAATCGGCGCGTTGATCTTCGGGGGCGACGGGGCGGCGCCGAGCCACGCGCCCGAGATCGACTGGTCGCACCTGGGCGCATCGATGCACGCTTATTTCGAGTGGGTGCTGTCGCTTGGCAAGCCGCTCGCGGTCGGACTGGTCATACTCGCTGTGGGACTTGCCGTCGCGGGCTACGTATTCGTCCAGCTCGCCTGGCGCGCGCACGTGATCCTCGCCTGGCGCAGGCGCCGGCGGCGGCGCGCGGGAAGCGACTCGGGGTAGCTGGCGCTTTACAGACCGGCGATCTGTCAACTAGATTGTCAGTTATTCTTTCAACCAAATTCACGTTGGCGCCTTTACTTTGGGAGATATGCATGCCGACACCGACTATTGCGCATCTTGAACGCCGCAAAATAGAAGGCGGAGTCCTGATCCCGATGGTCCAAGCGTTTCAGCGCGCAATCGGGAAGGAGCGAGCGAATGAAATTGCCCGCGAGGTCATCATCGAGCTCGCCCGAAGAGACGGCGAGCGGTGGCGAAGATCTTGCGGCGAATTCTACA
>VBDM01000068.1:0-1136 GCA_005881355.1 Betaproteobacteria bacterium | reverse complement strand
GGATTCAGTCCTAGCCTCACGCTAAAGCGCACGCAAACCATCATGGAAGGTGAGAGTCATTGCGATTTCCGTTTCAAGCGCAAAGGCTGAGGGCGCCAACCAACCCATGCACCAGACCTCCGCAAGCGAGCTTGCGATATCCTCGGATCAGGTCCTCGTCAGCGGTGATGGGTGACGTTAGACACTGGAACGCATGAACAAGGGAATCTGGTACGCGATGGGTGCTTACGCGATTTGGGGGCTATTTCCAATTTATTGGAAATGGCTCCCTGATGTCGACGCACTACAATTGGTCAGTCACCGCATTGTTTGGTCCTTTCTCATGTTATGCGCGGTCCCTCTCCTTGCGCGTCAACGGGTGAATTTCGCCGCGATAGTGCGGGCGCCGCGTGTCGTCGGCGTGTACTTCGTCGCAGCCGCGCTGATCGCCGTCAACTGGGTTGTATTCATCTGGGCGGTTAACGCCGGTTACGTCATTGAAACAAGCCTCGGCTACTTCATCGTTCCCGTGGTTAATGTACTGGTGGGCGTAATTTTCCTGCGCGAACGCCTGCGCTTGTGGCAATGGGCTTCTGCCGGATTGGCGACGACGGGCGTTCTCTATCTGACCTTCGTCTATGGCGCGGTACCCTGGATCGCCCTTACGCTGGGTTTTTCTTTCGGCATCTATGGACTGGTCAAAAAGACTGCGCCGCTCGGCTCGCTCAATGGTCTGGTCCTCGAAACTAGCATCCTGCTGCTTCCCGCACTCGTCTACCTGATTTATTCCGACTACGCAGGCCAGGGTGCGTTCCTCCGCACCGGCGTACTGCCGGACGTTCTTTTGATTGGCGCAGGGCTGGTAACGACTGTTCCCCTTCTCTTGTTTGCCTCCGCAGCCCAGCGCACTCCACTTTCGCATATGGGTATCCTGCAGTACATTTCTCCAACGCTGCAGTTCCTGCTCGGCACTCTGGTCTACCACGAGCCATTTGCCTATACGCAGTTCATCGGATATTGCATTGTCTGGATGGCGTTGATCATCTTTGCCGTCGACG
Organism: Betaproteobacteria bacterium; assembly: GCA_005881355.1. Taxonomy (GTDB): domain Bacteria; phylum Pseudomonadota; class Gammaproteobacteria; order Burkholderiales; family SG8-39; genus VBDM01. The sequence goes on along the minus strand of VBDM01000068.1, from coordinate 99 downwards.
GATTTCTCAACCACCGCGCACAAGGGTTGGCGGTAGGGGCAAATCGTGCTTAACCTTGCCTTGGAGCAGACGCCGGGCGTGAAGCCGCGCGGCGCCTCC
>VBDM01000067.1:537-7480 GCA_005881355.1 Betaproteobacteria bacterium | reverse complement strand
CCCGGCTCGCGACGATGTACCCGGGTGCTTTTCCCGATAATCTGCAGCGCCTCGAACGGCTGGTTGTGGAGGACCCGGCGACGTTCGGTGCTCTCGCCGGCGAGGCACGGCGCAGATTTGGACGCTAGGCGCAAATGAGGAACGGGATGCGCGTTCCAGACCTTCACCGCCTCGGCCTGGTTGTTTGCGGGCTGCTGATATCGCTTCCCTTCCTGAACCCGTACCACTACTACCCGTTTCTCACTTTCTACACGGAGTGGCTGGCCTTCGTGATCGGACTCGTCGCGCTCGCGGCGATTGCTGCGGGATCTCCCAGGAAACCTGTGCCGGTACCCGGCATGTGCATCGGGCTCTTTGTGCTGGCAGCGCTGCTCGTCCTTCAAGCGGCGCTGGACCAGGTGGCGTATCCGTTGCGCAGCGCGATGGGGGCGCTCTATCTGATCTGGGCGGCGCTGCTCGTGATGCTGGGCGCCCGGCTGAGAAGCGAGCTTGGAGAGGCCGCGGTTTCACGTGCGCTTCAATGGTGGCTCGCTCTAGCGGGTCTGCTGGCGGCTGCGAGCGGGTTCATTCAGTATTACCACGTTCCGCTGCCGGCGGGGACCTACGCATCTGTACAACCGCTCAATGCGATGTTCGGCACGGTGAACCAGCCGAACAATTTCGCGGATTATCTTGGGTGTGCGCTGGTTTCTGTGGCCTTTCTCTATGCGCGCGCCGCGCTAAGCCTCATTCCCGCGCTTATCGTTGCGTTCCCTCTGGCAGCCGGTATGGCGCTGTCCGGCTCACGCGTCTCCTGGGGTTATGTCGTGATCGTGGCTGCGCTCATTCCACTCCTTCGCCTTGGAGGTCATTCACGGGAAGCGAAAAAGCTCCTTCAATTTGCTTCGTTCGCCTTCGCGGCATTTTTGTTCGTTCAGGTTCTGAACTTCTACACGGGGATCTTCGTCGGACCCGAGGGCAGACCGAATTCCTCCGGGGAGCGTCTGATACGATACCTGGATATCGGCGTCGGGGTCGGAGAGCGCCCGATACGGGTACAGCTCTTCCTGTATGCGTGGCTGATGTTTCTTTCGAGCCCTCTTTTGGGCATCGGGTTCGGTGAATACGCCTGGCGGGCGTTCGAATTATCAGCCGAGTTGCCGGGTGGTATGCCGCCAGGTCTAGACCGCCACAGCCATAACCTGTTTCTGCAATTGCTGGCAGAGACCGGCGTCGCCGGTTTGCTGTGCTTCGCAATCCCGCTCGCGTACTGGCTTTGGCGAACGCCGTGGCGCAATCTCGCTCCCGAGCGCTGCTGGACGATCGGCGTCCTCGCGATTATCGGATTGCACAGCATGGTCGAGTTTCCGCTTTGGCACGCCAATTTTCTGGGGGTGTTTGCGCTGCTCTTTGGCGTAGCGTCTCCCGGCGGCGCAGCTGTCGAACCGACCCGAGCGCGCCGTGGACTGATCCTTGTCGTCGTCCTTGCCGGGATCCTCACCGCGCGCGGTGTGTGGTCCGACTACCGGGCATTCGAGCGGTGGTATCTCGCGGTCGAGGCGAAGAGTGCGCGCGGCGAAATTCCCGGGAAGCGCGATCTCGAGAGTCTCATGGAGCTCCGCGAGGACTCGCTCTTCGGGCCCTACTTTGAACGGATCGCGAGCGAGGCGATCGCTCTCGACGAGGACGACCTCGGGGACAAGCTTGCCCTCAATACTCAGGTGATGCGCGCCTATCCGATGCCCTCGGTGGTTCTGCGCCAAATCGCACTGCTCGCGCTTTCCGGGAGCAACGCCGAGGCCATGCGCACGCTGCGGGCGGCGATAAGGGTTTATCCTCAATGGACCCGGCAGTGGCTGCCAACGCTGGAAAAACTGGCGCTTGAGCGGCCTGCCCGGTTTTCCGGATTGCTGGGCCTGGCGCGCGCGCAACTCGGCGAGAGCCGGCACTGAGAGGCGTTTGCGCCTTTGCCGGGAAAGCGGTAACGTTGCCCGCGACGACAACCTGAAGTCGCCCTGGGCGGTGACGGGAGCGAAAGATCATGGCCGAGGCCATCAGAACCAAGCGTCCCGAGCGGGTACGGCTCGGCGATCTGCTGATGCAGCAGAAGCTCATCTCGCAGGAGCAGCTCAAGGCGGCCCTGGAGGATCAGGGGCGCTCGGGGCGCAAGCTCGGGCGGGTGCTGATCGAAAGCGGGTACCTCTCGGAAGACCAGATCGGCGAGGCGCTCGCCCGTCAGCTCGGCGTCCCGTTCATCAACCTGAAGTACTACAACTTCAATTCCGCGGTGACGCGCAAGCTGCCTGAAGCCCAGGCCCGGCGCTTTCGCGCGCTTTTGCTCGAGGACCAGGACAACACGGTTCTGGTCGCGATGGTCGACCCGACCGACCTGTTTGCCTTCGACGAAATCACGCGGCTGACGCGCAAGGAAGTCAACATCGCGGTCGTGTCCGAAACGCTGCTCCTGCAGACCATCGACCGGATCTACCGGCGCACCGACCAGATCACCTCGCTCGCGAAGGAGCTCGGCGAGGATCTCGGCGACGTCGTCGATCTCGGAACCCTGACCCTCGGGGCCGAAGATGCCCCGGTCGTAAAGCTCCTTCAAACGATGTTCGAGGACGCGGTCCAGGCGCGAGCGTCCGACATTCACATCGAACCGCATGAGCAGGGCCTGCACATCCGCTTCCGGATCGACGGGCTTTTGCAGCGGCAAACCGAGACCGACGCCAAGATATCCTCGGCGGTCGCGCAGCGGCTGAAGCTGATGTCGGGCCTGGATATCTCCGAGCGGCGCCTGCCGCAGGACGGCCGCTTCAACGTCAAAGTGAGGGATCAGCAGGTCGACGTGCGCATTTCCAGCATGCCGACGCAGCACGGCGAGGCGGTGGTCATGCGCCTGCTTCACCGCGCCGGAGGCCTGCATCAGCTCTCCGATCTGGGCATGTCGCCGGACATGCTCCAGCGTTTCACGAGCGCGATCCACCGCTACACGGGGATGGTGCTGGTGACCGGACCCACCGGCAGCGGCAAGACGACCACGCTGTACGGGGCGCTGAACGAGCTGAACACCCCTGACTGCAAGATCATCACGGTGGAGGACCCGGTCGAATACCGCCTGGACGGCTTGAACCAGGTCCAGGTCAACGAGAAGATCGAGCTCACCTTCGGCCGCGTGCTGCGCTCGGCTCTGCGCCAGGACCCGGACGTGATCCTGATCGGGGAGATGCGCGATCTCGAGACGGCGGAGATCGGGCTGCGCGCGGCCATCACCGGGCACATGGTGCTCTCGACGCTGCATACGCGCGATGCGGCGAGCGCGCCGTTGCGGCTGGTCGACATGGGCGTGCCGCGCTACATGGTCGCCTACTCGCTCCAGGCGGTCGTCGCGCAGCGGCTCCTGCGCGTCAACTGCGAGTCCTGCAGCAAGCCGCACCAGCCCGACCCGCAAGAGCTGGAATGGCTGCGCTCGGTCGGCGGCCCGCCCCCCGGCGCCGTGCGCATCCTCGCCGGGGCCGGCTGCCAGAACTGCAACGGCAGCGGCTACACGGGCCGGATCGGGATCTACGAAATGCTCGAGATGGACAACGAGCTCGCGGCGCTCGCCAACTCCGACGACCCCGGCCGCTTCATCGCGGCAGCCGAGCAGCGGATGGCCGGTCGCCTGCTGAGGGACAGCGCGGTCCAGCTCGCGCTGGCCGGAAAGACCACTATTTCCGAAGCGATGCGCGTCACCGCGCAACTCGAAGACTAAGCGGGCGCAATGCCGTTCTTCGCCTACAGGGGGCGCAACGCGAGGGGAGAGCTGGTGCGCGGCGTGCTCGAAAACTCCGATTCGGGAGCGGTGGCGGATCAGCTCCTCACCACCGGCGTTTCCCCGATCGAGCTCACTCCCACCGCGGGCCCGCAGGCGCTGGCCGGCGAAGGCTGGCTGCGTCGGCTGGGCGCGGAGAGCGTGACGCTCGAGGACATGCTGCTCTTCAGCCGGCAGATGTATACGCTTCTCAAGTCAGGAGTCCCGATACTCAGATCCTTGGCGGCGCTGCAGGAGTCCGCGACCCGGAGCGGATTTGCAAAGATGCTGCAGGACCTGCGCGAAAGCCTGGACAGCGGCCGGGACCTGTCGACCGCGATGCGCAGGCACCCCAAGGTGTTCGATCCCTTCTACCTCAGCATGGTGCGCGTGGGCGAGCTCACCGGCGCGCTGGAAGAAATCTTCCTGAGACTCTTCAACCATCTGGACTTCGAAAGGGAAATCAAGAACCAGGTCAGGCAGGCGCTGCGCTATCCCATCTTCGTGATCGTCGTCATGGCGGTCGCCGTGGTCATCGTCAACATCTTCGTGATTCCCGCCTTTGCGCGCATTTTTGCGGGCTTCAAGGCGGAACTGCCGTTGATGACCAGGGTGCTGCTCGGCTTTTCGGATTTCATGGTGCAGTACTGGCCGGCGCTGCTGGGCGTGACCGCCGGCGCCTATGTATTGTTCCGCATCTGGGTCGGCACTCCGGCGGGCCGTTACAGCTGGGACCGGATGAGACTTCGCGTTCCCGTAGCGGGAAAAATCGTGCTCAAGGCGACCTTGGCGCGGTTCGCGCGCTCGCTGTCGATCGCGCTGAAAAGCGGCGTGCCCATCGTTCAGGCGCTCTCGGTCGTGGAGCAGGTCGTCGACAACACCTATGTCGGACAGCGAATCGACCAGATTCGCGGCGGCGTCGAGCGCGGCGAGAGCCTGTTGCGCACCTCCGTCACGACCGGAGTGTTCACTCCGGTGGTGCTGCAGATGATATCGGTGGGCGAGGAAACCGGCCAGCTGGACGATCTGCTGCGCGAAGTAGCCGAAATGTACCAGCGCGAGGTCGAGTACGAGCTGAAAACGCTCTCGACGCAGATCGAGCCCATTCTGATCGTGCTTCTCGGCGTACTCGTGCTGATGCTCGCGCTCGGGGTCTTCCTTCCGATGTGGGATCTGGGACAAGCGGCGCTTGCGGGCGGCAATCGTTAAAGCGTGCGTTGCCGGGTTGCCCGGGCCGCGCCGCGCCGGCCGCGGCTTTACCCTGGTCGAGCTGGTCGTAGTCGTCTGCATCGTCGCGGTGTCCGCCGCGCTGCTGGTCGACCGCCTGCGCTTTTATCAGGAAGCCGCGGAGAAGGCGGCCATGGAATACACCGTCGGGGCGGTGAGAAGCGGGCTCCAACTGCGAGTCGCGGCCATGCTTATTCGCGGCGAAGAACGAAATATCGAATCGCTCGCGCGCGCCAACCCGGTCGATTGGCTTGTGGGGCCGCCGCCCGGATACCGTGGAGAGTTCCGCGCCCTGCAACCCGCGGTGCCGCGAGGAAGCTGGTATTTCGACGCGACCCGCAGCGAGCTCGTGTACGTTCCCGACCTCGATGGTCACTTGAAGGTCCTCGCGGACGGAAGCAAGCGGCTTCGGTTTCGGGTGCGATTCGAGATCGCGCGGGCGGAGCCGGACTCCGAACGCAAACGACTTGCTTTCACCGGGATGCGAGTAGAGCCGGCAACGCCGTATACCTGGTTTTGATAGGCATGGGAATTGCTGATGAATGACGGTACTGACGGGCGCAGGCGGTCCCGGGTGTGAACTATGCAGGGGGAAACGCGAGCCAAACTAAGGAAAATGCGCAGGGGCGACATGGAGCGCTTTGGGTTAGGATTCACGCGGCATGGAAGGCGCCCACAGTGTATTGTGTATAATAAAAACAAACGTAAGACTGAAGTTGTAAGCTCTTAAATTTCTTGAGGGAAACGAAAATGAAAAGGCACACTCGTGGCTTCACGCTGATCGAGCTGATCGTGGTGATCCTGATTCTCGGAATTCTGGCGGCCGTCGCGGCGCCCAGGTTCGTGAACCTTACCGGACAAGCGCGCATGGCCGCGTTGAACGGCCTGCGAGCTTCCGTCCTTTCCGCCTCAACCTTGACCAATGCGTTGCAGGTCGCCGCGGGTCTGGCATCCAATGTGCAGGTCACGGCCGAGGGCCTTCAAGTTCAGATGACAAATGGGTACCCAATCGGCGACGCGACCGGGATCGAGCGTGCGATACGCGTCGACCCCGGCACGTACACGACCGGTGCGGCAGGGGGTGTGTACACGTTCTCGGTAACCGGGGCGCCTGCCGCATGCACTTTCACCTATACCACAGCCGTGTCACCCAATCCGCCGGTGGTCACCGGGCCGCCGGCAGCGGGAAGCTGCTGAGCGGCGCCCTCGAGCAGCGAGCCTACTTCGGACAGGGGCGGGTGCCGCAAGGCGCCCGCCCTTTTTGTTTGGCGCGCGACGAAACCATGCTGGCACATCGACTTGCGCACGCGAAGACCGCCCGCGGGTTTACGCTGGTCGAGCTTATTTTGGTGCTGGTGTTTATCGCCATCCTTGCGTTTGTTGCGTTGCCCCGTTTGTCGCAAAACACGCTCGAGCTGTCGAGTCAGGCGGAACAAGTGGCCACCGATGTTCGCTACGCGCAGACCCTTTCCATGACGCGCGGCGCAGTGCTCGGAAGCCAGGGGCGGTACTGTATTTTTTTTACGGCCACGGGATATCAGTATCGCCACAACAACAACAGTTACGCGACGCCGTGCACGACGGCGGTCGTTCACCCCGCAACCGGCTCGACCGCTGCGATCGTCTTGAGCGGTACCGCCGTGGCTACCGCGAACTTAACCGGCAACTATGTCGAATTCGACACCAAAGGGCAGCCGACCAGCTTTACCCTTCCCGCCAGCAATGCTACGGTCACCTTGAACGCCACCGGCGGGCCGCGCAAGGTGGTCATCAGTCCCGTAACCGGAAAGGCGACGGTCCAATGAACGTGCCTGCGCTCCGAAATCGCCGCGTCTCCGTCGTCGCTTCGCGCGGTTGTCGTGGAGTCAGCTTGGTCGAGCTGATCGTCTTTATCGTCATCGCGGGGATCGTGGTCGCCGGGCTGATGTCCGGCATGTCTGCCGC
>VBDM01000067.1:0-526 GCA_005881355.1 Betaproteobacteria bacterium | reverse complement strand
GCGCAGGGGAGAATGGAGCTGATCCTTGAGCAAAGACAACGTCTGGGCTTTGCGGGGTTTACCAATCTGACGTTTGATCCCTGTCAGCCACCCGGTGGCGCACAGGCCTGCCTCGCCCCCGCGGCGTACACGGTTGTCACACCGTGTTTCTACACCGGTGCCGGTACCTGCGGATTTGGCGCCGCGAATACCTGCCAGGGGGGCGACGTCAACTACAGCTGCGTGCGCGTACGCGTAACCGGGCAGGGAACCACGCTCGCGGAACTCGACGCAATGGTTGCAAATTACTGATGAAGCAACCTACCGCTCCGATAAGCTCAGCCTACCTTCCCACGCGATCGCGCTCGGGGGCAATTTGGCCTCGCGGGGAGCACGGATGGACCCTGGTCGAATTGGTGGTGGTCATCGTTATACTTGGGGCGCTGGCAGCTATGGGGGCGGGTTTGCTTTCCAGCGTGTTTCGGTCTTACTTTGCGTCTCGCGATATCACGAGCTCCGACGGACAGGCACGCGCGGCTTTCGAGCG
>VBDM01000066.1 GCA_005881355.1 Betaproteobacteria bacterium | reverse complement strand
TGAAGAATTCGAGCACGCCCAGGGTGACGTTGCCCGCGAGGATCGGAAAAGCGAACGCGCCGTGCAGCCCCGCCTTGGCGGCGAGCGGCGCCCGCTGGAAACTCTCGTCCCGGCTCACGTCCGGAATCCATTTGGGCACGCCGCTCACCCACACCTGCCTCACCAGGCCGTGATGGGTGGGCTGGAGAGTCACCTTGCGCACTTCCGCCGTGAACTCGGCGACCGCCTCGTTGGGGACGCTCCAGGTCTCCACGCAGCAGATCGCGTTCTGCTGCTCGTCCATGCTCCAGCGCGCTCCGCAGTCCCAGTTGAGGGTCTCGCAGATGGTCTGGATGATCTTCGGGATCGCCTGGGCGAGCGTCTCCGACTCGGCGAGCACGCGCGTGACAGCGTGCTCCATCCTCTCGCGCTGCTCGGCGCGCTTGCGCTCCGAGATGTCGCGCGAGACCACGACCACCTTCGACACGTTGCCGGTCGCATCCCGGATGACGCGGCCTTCCGATTCGATGTAGCGGATGCCGCCGTCGTTGAGCAGGAAGCGGAACTCGGTCCGCCGCCCGACGCCCGTCCTGACCGTCTCGCGGAAGATCGCCTTGATGCGGTCGCGGTCCGCGGGGTGGATCTCCTTGAAGGAGTCCGACCCCGGCTGAATCTCGTCGTTCTTGAAAACGGTGCGGTAGGACGGGCTGTTGTAGATGCGCCGGCCGTCGGTGTCGACCATGGCGACCAGGTCGCCGACGTTTTCCGCGATGAGGCGGAAGCGCTCCTCGCTCTCGCGCAGCTTTTCCTCGGCGCGCCGGTGCCCGGTCACGTCGCGGAAGCTCCACACCCGGCCGATGGTCTGTCCCTCGACGAGCTGGGGCCTCGAAGAGCGCTCGAAGATCCGGCCGTCCTTGAACTCGATGATGTCGAAGCTCTCCCGCCCGGGGTGCGCGTAGAGCTCCTGCACCTTTTCGCGGAACCGCCCGGGGTCCTTGAGCTGGTCGAGGACGAAATCGAGCGCCTCCGCGCCGCTTCCGGAGGACAGGACCTCCGGCGGGATGCGCCACATCTCGGCGAACTGCCGGTTGCAGGTGGTGATTTTCCCGAGGTTGTCGACGACCAGGATGCCGTCCGCCGTGGACTCGAGGGTCGCACGCAGCAGCGACGAGGATTTCCGGTGATCGACCTCCGCGGGCCCGAGGCTCCTCCCTTTTTTCATCGACCCACCCCCCCTGTGGTGAGCCTGGAATTGTTATCCGTATCCGCCCTCCGGGCAAGTGTTTTCACGCCCGGAATCCCGCGGATGCCGCATTCCGGCGCGATCGCGGTGTCGCCCGCGGGCGACACGCTCGCCGCCTTGCGGAGTTTTTAGAAACTCCCTACACTAAAAAAAGCTGTCGAATCAAAACGTCGGGCTCCGGGGTGCGGATATGAGGCTGCGCAGTATCGAACTCGAAGTACTCGACCGCGAATCGGCGGTCCGGTTTTTCCGCGACACCTGGGGACTGCTCGACGCCGGGGCGCGAAACGGGATCTCCTATCTTCGGGGCACCGCGGACATCCCGTACGTCGTCTCGGTCGCTCAGGCGGGCGAGCCCGCGGTGGCCGCGGTCACTTTCGCCGGCTCCAAGCCCGAGCTCGAGCGCATCCGCAAGCGCGCCTCCGCGGCGGGGGCGCGGCTCGGTCCGGTGCGCGACTTCGACGAGCCCGGGAGCGGCTCGGGATATTTCGTCGAAGGCCCCGAGGGCCATGTGTTCCGGTTCGTCACGGAGAGGAAGCGCGTGAAAAAGCTGCGCCCCGACCGGGACCGGCCGCTGCAGGTCACGCACGTCGTCCTGAACGCCCGGGACCGGGAGGCGTGCACGCGCTTCGCCGTCGACGTGCTCGCCTTCAGGCTTTCCGACCGCACCGGGTTCATGAACTTCGTGCGCTGCGACCGCGTCCACCACGCGCTCGCCTACGCCCACTCGGACAATTCGCTGCTCAATCACATCGCCTTCGAAATGACCGACATCGACGCGGTCATGCGCGGCATCGGAAGGCTGAAAGACGCGGGGGTCGAGACTTTCTGGGGTCCCGGGCGCCATGGGCCCGGCAACAACGTTTTCGCCTATTTTGTCGCCCCTTTCGGCGCAGCCGTCGAGTACACCTCCGAAGTCCAGCGTGTCGGCAGCTCGTACAAGGTAGGAACCCCGGACGACTGGAAGTGGCCCCCCAGGCGGAACGACCACTGGGGCATTTCGACCCGGAACTCCGCCGCGATATCGCAGGCCGAGCGCAGATTCGGCTTTCGTCCGCTGGCCGCCTGACGCGCGCGATCGGCCCGGGCCGCTCGGATTCGCGCTCCGGCGCCGGGCCGCACGGGCGAATCGCATCCAAGGTCGAGAACAGATGGCGCAACCGACCAGGCGCGTGGTGACCGGCCACGATGCATCGGGAAAAGCGGTCGTCGTGATCGACGGCGCGGCGCCCAACGTCAAGCTCAGGAAAGCGAGCGGCTCCACCTCCACGCTGCTGTGGGTGACCGACGAGTCGCCCGCGGATATTTCCGGCGGCGCCGATCGCGCCGACCGCGAGATCGGCGTGCCGCCTCCGCCCCGGGGTTCGATCTTCCGCATCGTCGATTTTCCGCCGTCCGCCGCGCTCGGGCCGGTGGACAACGCGTCGCTGATCCGCGAGATGGGAATAGAGCACGGCGCTTCGCGCGCGCGGCCCGCCCGGTACCCCGCCATGCACCGGACCCGGAGCATCGACTACGCGGTCGTGATGTCCGGCGAGATCGACATGCTGCTCGACGATTCGGAGGTCCACCTGAAGGCGGGCGATGTGCTGGTGCAGCGCGGGACGAACCACGCCTGGGTGAATCGCGGAACCAAGCCCTGCCGCATCGCGTTCGTCCTCGTCGACGCTGAAGAGCCGCTCGAGATTCGCGGCCGATGAAACGCTATGTGGGCCGGTCGATCCCGCGCGTAGAGGACCGGCGCTTTCTCACCGGGACCGGGCGCTACACCGACGACATCAATCTGCAGGGACAGCTCCATTGCGCGTTCCTGCGCTCGCCTCACGCCCACGCGCGCATCCTGCGCGTCGACTCGGGCCGGGCGCGGCGCGCTCCCGGCGTGTGCGCGGTGCTCACGGGCGCCGATTACTTCGCCGACGGCCTCGCCGGGATCGAGCACGCGGCGAACCCGGTCGATGCGCTGGATGTTCGCGCTCGCGCTTTCGTCGCGGCCCGCGGCGCGCGAATCGTCGAGCTGCCGCACTGGCCGCTCGCGCGGGAGCGCGCGCGCCACGTCGGCGAGCCGCTCGCCGCGGTGGTGGCCGGGACGGCGCTCGCCGCGCGCGACGCGGCCGAGCTGATCGAGATCGAATACGAGCCGCTGCCCGCGGTCGCATCGGCGGCGGACGCCTTGCGCGAGGGCGCCGCTCAGCTCTGGGACGAGGCGCCCGGAAACCTGTGCGTCTCCGCGGAATTCGGCGACGCCGGCGCCGCACGAGACGCGCTCGCGCGGGCGGCGCACGTCGTGCGCCGCGAGTTCGTCAACAACCGCGTCGCCAACTGCCAGATGGAGCCGCGCTCCGCGATCGGCGATTACGACCGGAGCACCGGCACCTGCACCCTCGTTTCCGGCAACCAGGGCGTGGTGCGCCTGCGGGCGACGCTCGCCGCGGCGCTCAAGCTGCCGGCGGAGCGCGTGCGCGTCGTTTCTCCGGACGTAGGCGGCGCGTTCGGCCTGAGAAACAATCTCTATCCCGAGCAGGTCGTCGTGGCCTGGGCGGCGAAGCGCATCGGACGGCCGGTGAAATGGACCGGCGAGAGGAGCGAGGCGTTCGTATCGGACTACCAGGGCCGCGACAGCGTGCTGCGCGCGGCGCTCGCGCTCGACGCCGGCGGGCGCATCCTCGGCTACGAGGTCGACCTCGTCGCCAACGTCGGCGCGCACGCCGTGAGCTTCGTTCCCGCGGCGAACGGCATGCGTATCCTCTCCACTGTGTACCACGTCCCCGCCGCGCACATCGTCGTGCGCGGCGTGCTCACCAACACCGCGCCCACCGCGCCCTTTCGGGGGGCGGGCCGCCCGGAAGTCACCCACGCGATCGAGCGCCTGCTCGACGTGGCGGCGAGACCCGTCGGAATCGACCGCATCGAAATTCGCCGCAGGAACCTGGTGCGCCGCGAGACGCTTCCGTATCGAAACGCGATGGGCCTGGTGTACGACAGCGGCGATTTCGCGGGCTACATGGATCGGGCGCTCGCTCTCGCGGATTGGGCCGGTTTCCCCGGGCGGCGCGCCGCGGCGCGCGCGCGCGGGCGGCTGGCGGGAATCGGCGTCGCCAATCACATCGAGGCTCCGGTGGGCGCGCCGGCCGAGCGCGCGGCGCTGAGCGTGAGAAGCGACGGCACGGTCGAGGCGATCGTCGGAACGCAGTCGAGCGGGCAGGGCCATGAGACCACCTTTGCGCAGGTGATCGCCGACCGGCTCGGCGTGGCGATCGAGGTGGTGCGGATCCGCTACGGCGATTCCGGATTCGCGGGGCAGGGCGGCGGCACGCACTCGGACCGCTCGATGCGCCTCGCGGGGACGCTCTTCGTGCGCGCCGCGGCGGAGATCGTCGAGCGCGGGCGGGCGGCGGCCGTGGCCTTGCTCGAGGCAGCGGCCGCAGATCTCGCGTTCGAGGCGGGGCGGTACCGGATCGCGGGGACCGACCGGGCGGTGAGCCTGTTCGAGCTGGCGCGTGCGATCGAATCGGGCAAGCTTCCCGCCGAAATGCGCGAGGCGCTCGCCGCGACCCAGGATTTCAGCGGGCGAATCCCGGCGTTCCCCGCGGGCACGGCGGTGTGCGAGGTGGAAGTCGATCCGGAGACGGGAACCGTGCGGATCGTGCGCTATACGGCGGTCGACGACGTGGGCCAGGCGGTGAATCCGATGATCGTCGAAGGCCAGACGCACGGGGGCATTGCGCAAGGCGTGGGCCAGGCGCTGCGCGAAGGCGTCGCGCTCGATCCCGCGAGCGGCCAGGCGGTGACCGGCACGTTCATGGACTACGCCATCTGCCGCGCCGATGACCTGCCTTCGTTTCAAGTCGGGCACGCCGAGGACAGGACCGAGGGCAATCCGCTGCACGTCAAGGGCGCAGGCGAAGGCGGCGTCGTGCCCGCCACCGCCGCCGTGGTGAACGCGCTGTGCGATGCGCTCCGCGTGGAGGATGTGCCGATGCCGGCGACGAGCGAAGCCGTGTCGGATGCGCTGTCGCGGCGGCGGTGAGCGACGCACGCGACTGCGCACGACGCCTTACGGACTGGGGGATTTGCTCCTTACAGCGGGAACTTGTCGAACCCGGGCTTCATCGCAGCCGACTCGCCGATCGGACAGTCCCTGGGCGAAAGCCGCTCGACCCACCTGCGGAAGTGAAGCATCTCCGGTGGATTCATCACGCAGAATCTCCTTCCGTAGGGGTGGCCGAAATGAAAAAGCTGGTGGCCGATCTCGTGGACCAGAAGAGATCCGGCGAACCTGGCGCCGTCCCCTTCGGAATAGGTCTCGTCGCCCCGCAGGGCCCGCGTCACGCCGTCCTCGCCGATGAGGGGATAGGTGCTCACGATCGCAGTCGTCCCGTATCGGGAGAACGGGTTGAGCGTGGTGATGCCATTGGTGATGCCGCCGCGGATCGCGGTGTGCACGGAGGAGCCGACGTACTCCGCGCTCGCGATCAGCTGATTCGTGATGACGACGTCGTACGGAAACGAAAGCCGGCCGATGAAGGCCCAGAAAACCACTTCGTTGTTGGGTGAACGGTCGATCAAGTCGCTCCCGTCGCGAAGCTTTTGAGAGTTGAGCCGTTCCAACCGCGCGACGAGCGTTGCCGTCACGGCTTCTGCGAATCCCTGGTAGCTGCGCTCGCGCAGGGGAGCGAGGAGGAACGGCTCTGCATAGGCGATCATCTCGTCGAGGCTGTCCTCGCTGCCGCGGAAGTTCGCGGCGTATCCTCTGGTCAGCTGCGTACGGTTCCCCTTGCCGCTTTTGAAGTCGTAAATGAGGTCGTTCCATTCGCTCCTGTCCTTCGATGTGACGCGATCGACCAAGGTCTTCAGCGACTGCTCCTCGGGCTCCAGGAATTCCACGTCCACGCCGAAGTTTTCCTTCACGCCGCGCCGGGCCGCTGCGAGCACGACCCTGATCTGCTCGGCCTTCATGCTCGGGAAGCGTGGATTGACGACGTAGGCCACTTTCAGCGTGGCCGTTCCCCCGTCCAGGCGGGGGAGCGGCAGCGTGGCTCGATGCGCGCACGACGAGCCGGCGATGAGCAGCGTCACCGCAAGGACCGATCGGGCCCGGCCGCGGTGGCGCATCCTATTCCGGCTGGCGACGGTGGTCATTCCAGCTCGACGATCTTCTGCGGAAACCTGTGCGGCTTCTCCGCGACGCCCGCTTTGCCGGGAAAGTCTTCCTGATGTGGCTGAAGTACTGCATCCGCAGGCGTACAATGCACGCGATCGTCTCGCGCAGCAAGGAGGACTGCATGAACAAACCCGAA
>VBDM01000046.1 GCA_005881355.1 Betaproteobacteria bacterium | reverse complement strand
TGCAAACGCAGACTCTCACTCGTGGTGACTACGTGTCGCGTCGCAGTGCGATAAAGCCAGCGCGTAGGCAGATTCGTCGGTACCGCAGCGGAAATATGCCGCGTGCGCACCATCGCCGGGGACCCGGCCAGGGTCGCGCATGCGAGCGCCGCGAGCCAGCTGTCGGTCGAGCTGTGAGTGTTGATCACGTCCACCGGGTGAGCTTGCAGCCACCGGCGCAGCGCGAGGAAACCTGTCGGGCTTTTCCTCGCGATGGGAAGCGGCACGGCGTCCAGACCTCGTTCGAGCGCCGCATCGAAAATCGGCGCCTCGCGCGGCGCCGCGAGCGCCACGCTGTGGCCCCGTCCCGAGATTCCTTCGGCCTCGTCGAGGATCCGGATCTCCTGCCCGCCCCATCCCAAGGACGCTTCCGTGTGGAGGATACGCATGCGCGCGGCGACCCGCGGCCCCGGTTCGTTCGCGCTCGACATTTCAGTGACTCTTTTCGCCGTTGCGGCTCGAGCGCGTCACCGGGCAGGAAAATCCGCATTGCGGTGGCCGCGTGACGTCACGATCTCCAGCAGTCTGCGCATTCGATGAACGTAGCTGTGCTCAGAATACGCGCGCCTCTGCGCCGCCGCCGCCGCCGCCTTGCGCGCGGTAGCGTCGGCGAGCACCTCGCGCAGGAGCGGCGCGAGCTCGCCGATATCGCGATAACAGCGCACTTCGGCCCGGCAGTCAAAGAGCTCGGGAATCTCCCGCTTCCAATCGACGAGCTGAAAGGCACCGCAACCAGCCGCCTCGAACAGACGCGGATTGACGCCGTGGTCGAAGCGGCCGTACCAAGTGTGGATATTGAGCACGACTTTTGCGCTGCTGAAAATGGCCGCCATGTCATCCGGCGCGAAAAAGCCGTCCGAGAGCCTTGCGCGAAGGCGCGATCCCGGGGCGAGTTTTTTTCCCCACGGGCCGAAGACGCGCACGTCAAACTCGTTGGCGAGGCCCTCCATCACCTGTTCGCGCAGCGGGCTCCAATCGCCGGCGAAGCAGACGTCACAAGCGTATTCAGGGCGCGCCTGCGACACCCGGTGCACGGCCGGGTCGCAGGCAGTCGGCAGGAAATACGCTTGCGACACGCCGGCGCTGCGATAGTCCACGACGCTGCCGGCCGAGTTCGAGCAAAGAACATCGTAGTGACGCGCCTTGTGCAGCGAGCGCTGGAACTGGAACGGGTCGTTGATCCACCAGCACGCGCTCGCGACACGGCGCGCGCGCAGATATTCGAGGGTCTCGATCGACACATCGATACCGAAGATCGTGATGAATACCGAGGGTCTCCATTCATCGATCACGCGGCGCAGATGCAGGTTGACGCTGCGCTTTTCCTCCGCGGCGCCGCCCCCGCTGAACCTCCGGATCAGTCCTCGCCAACGGTCGTCGAACCGATCCAGAAGCCCGCCATGGTAGTCGAACATCACGACCTCGTGCCCGAGCGCAGAAAGCGCGTCGAAACTGTAACGCCCCATGGGCACGGTCCGCAGGTGGCCCGGAACCGCGAGAAGAATCTTCATGCGGGAAACGCCCGTCCGCGAGCGCGCCCGCTAGCGGGCGGCCCTGCGCGGCTTCCAGCTCGGACCGATCACGCCGCGCGCGCCGGAAGAACGGGATCGCCCGGGATCATGTCCCCGCGGCCGCGAGCGCCGGGACGACGCCCGCGTTCGGGTGCTGGAACTGCAGGCGGTATAGCCGGGCATAGGCGCCGTTCGCCGCGAGAAGCTCCGCGTGCGTCCCGGATTCCACGACTCGCCCCTGGTCGAGCACGAGAATGCGGTCGGCATTCTGAATGGTCGAGAGCCGGTGCGCGATGACGAGCGTCGTGCGGCCCTTGATGAGCATGTCGAGAGCCGCCTGGATATGGCGTTCGGATTCGCTGTCCAGGGCGGAGGTCGCCTCGTCCAGGATCAGCACCGGCGCGTCTTTCAGGAACGCGCGCGCGATCGCAAGCCGTTGCCGCTGCCCGCCGGACAGGCGCACGCCGTTCTCCCCGATCAGGGTGGCAAGCCTTTCGGGCATCTCGCCGATGAACTGCATCGCGTGAGCGGCTTCGGCGGCCCGGACGATATCCGCATCACGAGTCCCCGCGAGGCGGCCGTAGGCGATGTTGGCGGCGACGGTGTCGTTGAACAGAATGATGTCCTGACTCACGAGCGCGATGTTCGCGCGCAGGCTCGCGAGCTTGAGCGTCGCGATGTCGATTCCGTCGAGCAGGATTTGTCCCGAATCGGGAGTGTAGAAACGCGGCAAGAGATTGGCGAGCGTGGACTTGCCGGCGCCGGAGGCGCCGACCAGCGCCACGGTCTCGCCCGCGTCGATCGAGAACACCACGCGATCAAGAGCCGGGCGCGCGCCCCCTGGATAGCTGAAGCTCACGTTCCTGAACTCGATTCTGCCTTTCGCGCGGCCGATCTCGTGAATCCCGGTATCGGCCTCGGGCCGTTCGTCGATCAGGCGGAATACGCTTTCCGCGGCGGCGAGCCCCTGCTGCAAGGTCTGATTGACGCCGGTCAGCCGACGAAGCGGCGGAAACACCAGCAGCAACGCGGTGAGAAACGATACGAATCCACCCACGGTCGTCTCGTCTGCAGCGGCCTGGTGCACCGCGAGATAGATGATGAACGCGAGCGCGATCGTTACGACGATTTGCACCAGGGGCACGTTGGCCGCGGCCGCCGCGGTCACCTTCATGTTGAAGCGGCGCACTTTATTCGCTCCCGAGTCGAAGCGTTTCGCCTCGTAATCCTGCCCGCCGAACACCTTGACCACGCGATGGCAGCCGATCGATTCCTCGAGCGCATGGTTGAGGTCGCCCGTTGCCTCCTGTTCGGCCCGGCTCATGGCGCGCAGCCGCTTCGAGAACGCCCGCGTGATGACGACGGCGGGCGGCCCTACCAGGAGCGCCACCAGAGTCAGCTTCCAATTGAGCCAGAAAAGCCAGGCGAGCAGCCCGGCGATGGTGAGCGAGTCGTGCAACAGCACCGAGACCACGCTGGTCGCGGCTCCGGTCACCCGCAGGACATCGCACGTGAACTTGGAGATGAGGCTTCCGGAGGTGTGGTTGTCGTAGTAATGCGTCGGCAGCCGCACGAGATTGACGAACATTGCGTTGCGGAGATCCATCACGACCTTGTTCCCCACCCAGCCGATCGCGTAACTGGAGAGGTACGAAGCGAACCCTCGCACCACGAATACGGCGACGATCAGAACCGGCAACCAGGCAAGCAGGCCGCCTTCCTTTTGCACGAAGCTGCCGTCGAGGAGCGGTTTGAGGAGCGCCGGAAAAGCCGGCTCGGTCGCCGCCATCACCACCATTCCGGCGATGGACAGCGCGAACGGCACCCAGTAAGGCTTGACGTAGCGGAGAAGGCGAAGGTAAAGCTGCAGGCTATTGGCGTTGGACGATGCCATGGCCGGGCCGGAAAAATTCGAATTATAGCTGACTCTCCCTCTCTTCCCGGAGGTTCGGGACCGTCGAGCGGCGGCTTTCAGCCGGGTACTAGGCTCCGATAGAGTGTCGTGAGACGCTCGGCCATGGATTGAAGACTGAGCCCTTCGACGCGTTCGCGTGCTCTGCGTCCCATCTCGCGCGCCGTAAGGACATCCAGTCGAGCGAGCCGGTCGGCGAGCGTGTCGACCGCGAGGGCGTCGACGACAAAGCCGTTCACGCCCTCTCTGATCAGCTCCGCAGTGCCGCACTGCGGCGTGGTGACGACAGGCAGCCCGCAAGCCATCGCCTCGAGCGCCGCGTTGGGAAACGGATCGTAGAGGCTCGGGAGCACGAAGCTGTCTGCCGCGGCGTACCAAGGGCGCACGTCTTCCTGAGCGCCCGCAAAGCGCACGCGCGAGGCGATGCCACGCGAGCTCGCCATGCGCTCGGCGCGCCTCCGTTCCTTGTCCCGACCGACCACGACGAGAAGTGAATCCTGTCGCCGGGAACGGGCAAACGCCTCGATCAGGCGAAATACGCCCTTGCGTTCGAAGCCGGCTCCGACAAAGAGGTGCACGGGCGCCTCAGGCGGAATGCCGAGCTTGTGCCTCATCGCCGAGCGATGCGCCTCGCGCAGCCGCGGATGAAACGCCTCGGTATCGATGCCGTTGTAGATGACGTGGAGTCGCTCCTCCGGGGTGCCGAAGCGCGCCCGGATTTCGTCCCTGACCATGCGCGAGTTGCAGATCACCGCACGCAGCCGCGGGCTCGCGAACACGCGCCGTTCCGCGGCGAGGACGTAGCGGTGATAGGGATTGAGCGCGAGCCCGAAGCGGCGAAGCGGACCGAGAGCGGCGCGCCGGTTCTCGAGCCACTGGGCGTGCACGCCGTCGCCGGCGCGGTAGATGTCGCAGCAGTCGATGCGCTCATGCGATTGCACGAGATCGAACGGCCGACGGGCGATCTCGCGGCACACCGCGCGGGCGAAACCCCAGTCGCGCCAAAGGCGGCCGACGTAAAACGGGTCGCAGCGGACCAGGCCCCCGGGGTCGCCGATCCATTCGCGTGCGAGCACGGTTACCGCGACGCCCTGCCCGCCGAGTGCGCCGAGTGCGCGCTCGATGAAGCGCTCGGCGCCGCCGTAGGCGCTGTAGCGCTGCCGCACCAAGGCGAGACGCATTCGCGCTACTTCCGCGCAAGCTCAAGCCGCTCGCACAGCACGCGAACTCCGTCGAGCACGTGCGGACCCTGCCCGTGAAGCAGGTCCGGGTCGATCGCGTCGGCCGGTCCGTACGGCATGCCGCGCACGATAGCAGAGAACGGGACAGCGTCAAACCGACGCGATCGATTGCGAAAGCTCGACTCTGACGAATTCCTGCTCGGGGAATCCCGCCCGTTACGCCGGCGTCGCCGACCCGGGGCGGTGTCCCTTCATCGCGGACTGCGCCAGATCGAACACCCCGAAAAGCGCGGCGGTCCAGAACAGATCGCCCGCGAGGGAATTGCGCAGGAACGGGAGCGCCATCCAATAGCATTCGATCAGGCCGTCCAGCGTGCGCGGATAGAGGGCCGCGTGCTGATGCACATCACCGGGTGTGATCCACACCGCAAAATTGGTGACGACGTAAAAAGTGAGCGAGCCGCCCACCGCCGCGAAGCCGGTTTTCGCCCAGGTCCTGTCCCGACCGAGCCATTGCCCCAGGGCTGCGGCCACGAGGAAGCAGCCGTAGACGACGACAGTCATCCCGGTGAAGGAATTGCCGAGCAGCAGATCGCTCGCGAACATCGCCGCCAACGGAACCAAATAGGCGACGCCGCCGGACAGCATGGCGCCGCCGAACAGCGCCACCGCCAATACCGGGGTGAAGTTGTCCGGATGCGGCGCGACGCGACCCGCCAGCGCCAGAGCGATCAGCCCGATCACGAGCACGTGTTTCATTGCTGTCTCCTCGATGAATGCATCACGCCGCGGCACCGATCGACGAACCGCCGCGCGAGCGCCGGTTGCCCGGCAAAGTACGCGTGGACATAGGTTGCAAACAAATTCCGGTCCGCGTAGCCGTCGAACGAAGCGTTGGCGCCATGATACAGCTTGAGCGCCGGCTGGAAGCGGGCTTCCTGCAGAACCGAGTAATGAAACGTTTGTGCCCGGCAGCGTTCGCCGGCGCGCCGCAGCCGGGTAACGTCAATCGTGCCCGCGGTACCGTAATTCATGCCGCGCAAGATAGCAGAGAACCCGGCCGAAGGCAGCTTCGAGCGCTTCCGGGATCATAACGTAAGCTCGACGGTGGCCATAAGGCTGCGGCGGCGTTCTGGGTAGGCGTTGAAAGTTGTCGGTGCCGTCGGATTGTTGACGATCGCGTACGAGTAATAAAGCTTGTCGAAAAGATTATTGATCCCGAGGCTGAACACCGCGCTGCCGCGCCGATGAGATAGTTTGACGTCCGTGATCGAATACGAGGGCATTTTTCGAAACCGGTTTGCTTGATCGTTATCGTATCGCTGGCGGCCAACATAATAGTCGGCGAAGGTGAGACGCGTCGCGTCGTCGAACCGCCAGCCCAGGAGCAAGCTGGCCCGCTGACGCGGCACAAGGGGTACGTCATTCCCGGCTACGTCGACTCCGCCGTATGTTCCTTCGCGAAAGCGCGCATCGGTGACGCTGCAACGCAATGCGAGATCCGCTTGCCTGCCCAGTCGCGTGGCGCCTTCGATTTCCGCGCCGCGTCGGCGCGTGGGAGAGAGATTGATGTTCGTGGATGTCAGGGCATTGAAGTGAATTTCGTTTTTCAGGTCAATATCGAAATACGAGGCCCGAAAGCTCGAGTCGTCGCGCCGATACAGGAACCCGACCTCGTTGTCCCGAGAGGTCTGCGGCAGCAAGGTGTTGCAAGGGGCGGAGAAGCAACGATTCTCGTCGACATTGGCGACACGGAAGCTCTTGCCCGAGCGCGCATAAGCCGCCCAAGCCGGCAGGAACTGGTAACGGAGGGCAAGTTCCGTCGCCGGCAGCACCGTTACTTCACTTTTCGGCGGAACGACCGTGAGCGACACCGGCACATCGATCGAGTTGACCATGCGTTCACGCCGTGCACCGATGGTCAATCTCAGCGTGTCGGTCACGTGAGTGTGATTCTGGAAGTACAGCGCCTGGTGCACCTGACCGGAGTTCTCGACGGTCGTCGGCGCTGCAATCCCTTGCGGATCGGCCGCGCTTCGCAGTTGGTACGACCAGTCGCTGTAGTCGACGCCGAGGACGAAAAGGTTTTGCTGTCCGAGCAGCGCCCCTGACCAACGCAGACGCGGCGATGCGCTCCACACTTGCGTATTCGTATCCGAAAAAGCCGTCGTGCCGCCGCCGAAATCGCTGAAAAACTGCACCTCGCGCGACCGGTATCCGGCATCGGCGGCCAACGTCAAGTCGCCGATTTGGTATTGCGCCGCGAGGCTGGTGCTCCAGCCGTCTAGGTTGG
>VBDM01000422.1 GCA_005881355.1 Betaproteobacteria bacterium | reverse complement strand
GATCGCCGATTCCCCCGAGTCCCTGGTGAATATCCTGACGACGCGCATGCCCGCGATTATAGGGGTTCAGGGCCGAGCCGCTCCCCAGGCTAAGCGTGGGCGGGTCCCCTGCCCACCTTGCGCGGGTGGGCAAGGGCCTTCCACCTTCTTTATGGACGACTTCCCGAGAACATTTTGCTACACTTGAATCGAAACCGAGCCTGTCCGAAGAGGCGGGCCGGAACCGGATCTGCATCCATGCTGGACGCACCATGAAGTCCCGCGGCACGCGCCGCGGTATCGCAACTTTCACCTCGGAGGGGAAACCAAGATGTGCATACTGTGCGATAAAGGATTCCCGCAGAACCATGCTCGCTCGCAACTCGGGCGGCGCGATTTCCTGAAGGCCTCTACCGCGACCGCGGCTGCCGCAGCGGGGATGAGCTTGTTCGCCGCGCGCCCTGCCGCGGCGCAAGACGACGACGCGCCGGAGGACAGCGGCCGGAGAGGCAGGCGCTATGTCATCCGCGGCGGCCATGTCACGTCGATCGACCCGGCGGTAGGCGACTTCGTCAAGGCCGACGTGCTGGTCGAGGGCAAGAAGATCATCGATATCAAGCCGAGCCTGCACGTTGGGGGCGCAGGAGAGATCGATGCGCGCGGCAAGATCGTCATGCCCGGCTTCATCGATACGCACCACCACCAGTTCGAGACGGCGCTGCGCAGCTTCATCGCCGACGCCCTCTTGTTCAACGACGGCCTGCCGCACGGCGCGATCAACTACTTCCAGTACATCCTCGGCACGTTTGCTGGGGTGTACCGGCCGCAGGACGTCTACATCAGCGAGCTGTTCGGGTCGTTGAGCCAGCTCGACGCCGGCGTCACGACATCCCACGATATCTCGCAGATTCACTACTCGAAGGACCACTCCGTCGCCGCCATCAAGGGCAGCGCCGACTCCGGGCGGCGTATCGTCTTCGGCTTCTTCGAGGGCGCGCGGGCCGATCTGCTGGGATCGCCTCCGGGCGCCTGGTATCCTGGGGGCGCGAGCGAGCTCAAGAAACAGTACTTCTCGTCCAGCGACCAGCTCATGACCATGACCATGGGCGGGGAAATCTACCTTCTGCCCAATAATCCCGGCGATCCCCGGACCTACGAGACCGCGTGGAAAATCGGACGACAGCTCCAGATCCCCATCGCGGCGCACATCGTCGGCAGCTTCGGCATGGGCCCGGAGTTTGACGCGATTGCGAGCGGGCAGCGCAGCGTGCAGTTCGGCTCCGACAACCTGTTCATCCACATGACCGGGATGTCCAACCTGTCGTGGCAAAAGGTCAAGGACTCCGGCGCGGGCGTCTCGCTCGCCGTGCCGATCGAGATGAACATGCGCCATGGCACGCCGCCGATCCTGAAGACGCTGGAGATGGGTATCCCGCCGTCGCTCAGCGTCGACGTGGAGGTTACGCTGACCGCGGACATGTTCACGCAGATGCGCTCCACGATGAACCTGCAGCGCATGCTTCCCGAACCTGGAGCTGCTCACCAGCCGCGACGTGCTGCGCTTCGCCACCATCGAGGGCGCGAGGGACCTGAAGCTCGATCACAAGACAGGCTCGCTCACGCCCGGCAAGGAGGCCGACATCATCATTCTCGACGCCGAAGCGATCAACGTGGCGCCGCTCAACGTCGTGCCGGGCGCGGTCGTCTCGCTGATGGACCGCAGCAACGTCGAGACCGTGATCGTTGCGGGCAAGGTGCGCAAGTGGAAGGGGAAGCTGCTCGACGTAGATTTGAATCATCTGCGCCGGCAGCTCGAGAACTCGCGCGACGACATCTTCGCGGCGGCGGGCATCCCGCAGAACCTGTACCGTCCGAACTGAGGCGAAGCGTCGCAAGAACACGGGGCGGCTCCGGCCGCCCCTGTTTTTTTTCGGGAATCTCCCGCGCGCTCTACTCGAGCTTGATGCCGGCCTGCCTGACTACTTTTTCCCAGCGCGCCAGGTCTTCGCGGATCTGCGCCGCAAACTGCTCCGGGGTGTTGCCCACCGGCTCGATGCCAAGCACGCCGTAGCGCTCCTTCACGATGGGGTCGGCGAGAACCGCGGCGATTTCGCGCTGCAGGCGCTCGATCACGGGCTGCGGCGTCCTGGCCGGCGCAAGCACGCCGACCCAGGAATCCACGACGAACCCCGGGAGGCCGCTCTCCTCGAAGGTCGGAACATTGGGCAGCGAAGGCGAGCGCCGGGCGGACGATACGCCCATCGCCTTCAGCTTCCCCGATTTTACGAATTGCTGCGACGAGGCGACGGCGGTATAGACGAGCGGGATCTGCCCACCGATCACGTCGATGATCGCCTGGCCGCCGCCCTTGTAGGGCACGTGCGTCAACTGCGCGCCGGTGCGCTGCGCGAGCATCTCCCCGGCGAGGTGCGGCGTGCCGCCGGTGCCGGAGGTGCCGAAGGCGAAGGGCTTCGCCTTCGCCTGCGCAATCAGCTCCTGCAAGGAGTTCGCCGGCACCGAAGGGTGCGCGACCAGGATCAGCGTGGCGTCGCCGAGCTTCGTCACCGGCGCGAAATCGCGCAGCGTGTCGAACGGGATTTTCGCGAACACGTGGGGATTGATCACCATGGTGCCGTCGAAGCCGAGCACCAGCGTGTGGCCGTCGGGCGGGCTCTTCGCAACCTGCTCGGTGCCGATGTTGCCCGAGGCGCCCGGGCGGTTCTCGACCACCACCGGCTGGCCGAGCCGCGCGCCGAGCCGGTCGGCGACCGCACGCGCGCTGGTATCGGTGACGCCGCCGGCGGCAAAGGGCACAACCAGCCGCAGCGGCCGGGACGGGAAAGCCTGCCCCGAGCCTGTCGAAGGGTCCTGCGCAAAGGCCGCTTGGGACGCGACGAGCGCGAGAACCGTCGTAAGCACTATCGATCGCAGCACGAGCTTTTCCTCCAACGGGGTGTTGCGGGTTCGCTCAAGCATACAATAGCGTTCGCGTCTAAGAA
>VBDM01000424.1 GCA_005881355.1 Betaproteobacteria bacterium | reverse complement strand
CAGGCGGGCAAATTCAGGCCGCTCGCGGTGACTTCGCTCGAGCGCTCAAGCGCGCTGCCGAACGTGCCCACGGTCGCGCAGAGCGTGCCGGGCTACGAGGCGGGCTCCTTTCTCGGCATCGCCGGGCCGGCGGGAATGCCGGGCGCGATCGTCGAGCGGGTCAACCGCGAAGTGCGGCGCGTGCTGGCTCTGCCCGACGTCAGCCGGCGCTTCGCCGAGTGGGGCGGCACGCCGAGCCCGGGCAGCCCGGAGGAGATGCGCCACCACGTCGAAGGCGAAATCGCCAAGTGGAAACGGCTCGTCGAAGCGACCTGGGTAGCCGGTCTTTATCAAGGGACCGGGCGAATTCCGTTGCCAGAAAAAAAGGTAAAAATCCCCATTTTTGGCATTTATCTTGCTTGGAATTGACTCAGGTCCAATTTCCAGGGAGAACAGGGCTCCGCACCGACGGCCTCCCGTCAACCATGTCGCCAGATCGACAGCCGCAACACCGCTATCCGGACGATGAGCTGTTCGGCTCGCTCTTCGATCAGGAAGCGACCGGAATAGCGGTGACCACGCTCGCCGGCCGCTTCCTGCGGGTCAACCGCGCGCTGTGCGCGATGATCGGCTACAGCGCCGGGGAGCTGCTGGAAAAAACGTTTCGGGACATCACCCATCCGGAGGACGTCGAGTCGAGCGAGAGTTTTCGGCAGCGCCTTATTTCCGGCGATGTGGCGAACCAGACGCTCGACAAGCGCTACATCCGCAAGGACGGAAAGGTGATCGGGGTCCGCATCGTGGTGACGGTCGTGCGGGACGGCTCCGGTTCGCCGCAGTGCTGCGCGACGCTCGTTCACGACATGACCGCGAACATGCAGGCGCAGGAAGCGTCCCGGGAAAGCGAGCACCGCTTCCGCCGCATGGTCGAAATGAGCACCGACTGGTTCTGGGAGCAGGACGCGCAAATGCGTTTTGTCCGGGTTCCGGGGTTCGAGAAAAGCAACTTCGATCCGGCGTCGGTGATCGGCAAGACCCGCTGGGAATTTCCCGATCTGGGGCCGCTGCCGGAGAAGGTGTGGGAGCGGCACAGGGCGATGCTGGAACGGCGCGAGCCGTTTTACGACTTTGTGTTTCTGCGAGTCGACAAATCCGGGCAGATGCGCTATCTGAGCGTGAGCGGGGAGCCGGTCTTCGACGGCGAAGGCCGGTTTACCGGGTACAGGGGAATCGGCAAGGATGTGACTGAAAAAGTGGGCGCGCAGAAGGCGCTCGAGGACAGCGAGGCGCGTTACCACACCCTGTTCGACGTGCATCCTCATCCCATGTGGGTGGTGGATTCGAGGACGCTCGCGTTCCTCGCGGTCAACGACGCCGCGGTGAGGCACTATGGCTACTCGAGGGAGGAGTTCCTCTCGATGACCGCCGACCAGATCCGCCCGAGCGAGGAGGTGGATCAATTGCTGAAGGCCTTCCAGGATCAGAGCCGTTCCTACCGGCACCGGGTATGGCTGCACAGGAAGAAGAGCGGCGAGCTGATCCACGTCGAGATCGTTTCCTTCAATCTGGAATTCGACGGCAAGCCGGCGCGCCTCGGCGTGGTGACCGACATCACCGAGCGCCTGAAGGCGGAGGAACGGGCGCGGGAGATCGACGAGCGATACCAGTCGCTCCTGAAAGGCGCCAAGGACGCATGAAGGCCCGGCGCGCCGGGGCACACCCGGTTCGCGCCGCGCTCGCGGGCTTGCGGTGAGGCGCTCCGCGAACTAGGATTCGGTCTCTCCGGCGCCATTCGGGCGCATGGAAGAAAGGCCGCCGCATGCCGCCGCTCGGGACGGCTTCGCTTTTCGTGTTCGCCCTGTTCTCGGCTGGAGCTGCGGCCCAGACCGCATATCCGGCGAAGCCCGTGCGTTTCATCGTGCCCTCGGCGGCGGGTGGCGGAACGGACATCATCGCGCGCTCGGTCGCGCACAAGCTCTCCGAGTCCCTCGGCCAGCAGTTCGTCGTGGACAATCGCCCGGGCGCGGGCCAGATGATCGGCATCGAGCTCGCCGCGAAATCGCCCGCCGACGGGCACACGATCCTCATGGCTGCGAGCACCCTCGCGATCAGCTACGATCCGCTGCGCGATTTCGCGCCGATCACGCAGGCGGCGTCGCTCGCCAACGTGCTCGTGGTGCACCCCTCGCTGCCGGTGAAATCGCTCGCGGAACTGATCGCATACGCCAAACAGCGGCCAGGCCAGCTCAATTTCGCGTCGGCCGGGATCGGCACCTCGCCGCAGATGTCGATCGAGCTCTTGAAGAGCATGGCGGGAATCGACATGGTTCACGTCCCCTACAAGGGAACCAGTCCCGGAGTGGTGGACCTGCTCGCGGGGCAGGTGTCGGTGATGGCGCCGAACGTGCTCACCGCGCTGCCGCACATCAAGGCCGGCAAGCTCCGGGCGCTCGCGGTGACGAGCGCGAAAAGGAGCGAAGCCTTGCCGGAGGTTCCGACGATCGCGGAATCCGGGCTTCCGGGTTACGATTCGACCCAGTGGTACGGAGTTCTCGCGCCGGCGGGAACGCCGCGCGAGATCGTCGTGCGCCTGCACGGCGAGATCGTGCGCGCCCTGCGCGCACCCGAGGTGATGCA
>VBDM01000045.1 GCA_005881355.1 Betaproteobacteria bacterium | reverse complement strand
CGCGAGCGGCGTGACCCACCGCGGCCCCTACAAGAACGGCCCGGGCGAGATCAACGTGCCGATCACGATCGGCGGGATGCCGGTCAACCCCGGCGACATCATCGTGGGCGACGCCGACGGCCTGGTCGCCGTGCCCCAGGAGCAGGCCGAGGAAATTCTCGCGTCTGCCAAATCGATCCTCACGAAGGAAGAGGGCTCGATTAAGCAGATCCGCGCCGGGACCGTCGACCGCAGCTGGGTGGACAAGGCGCTCAAGGAAAAAGGCTACAAGGTCTAGAGATGGAGCTTCCGGCCAACACCTTCAAACGCGCGCTGAAGGCGGGCAAGCCGCAGATCGGCCTGTGGTGCAGCCTGTCCTCGCATTACACGACCGAAGTCATCGCGGGCGCGGGCTTCGACTGGATCCTGCTCGACACCGAGCACTCGCCGAACGATCTCGAGTCGGTTCTCACACAGCACCAGGCCGCGGCGCCTTACCCCACCCATGCCGTCGTGCGCGTGCCGTGGAACGACATGGTGACCATCAAGCGGTTCCTCGACATCGGTGCGCAGTCGATCCTCATCCCCTACGTGCAGAACGCGGACGAGGCGAAAAACGCCGTCGCCTACACGCGCTATCCGCCCGCGGGCGTTCGCGGCGTCGCCGGCGGCACGCGCGCGACGCGCTTCGCGCGCGTAAAGGACTACGCCAAGCGCGCGCACGAGGAAATCTGCCTCCTGGTCCAGGTGGAGAACCAGCAGGGCCTGGACAATCTCGAGAAGATCGCGGCGGTGGAAGGCGTGGACGGCGTCTTCATCGGCCCGGCCGACCTCCACGCCTCGCTCGGCTATCCGGGCGAGACCAACAATCCGAAAATCGTACCGATCATCGACGACGCGATCCGCCGCATCAGAAAAGCGGGCAAGGCGCCGGGGATCCTCACCGGAGTCGAAGCCGACGCGAGGCGCTGGCTCGAATGCGGCGGCCTGTTCGTCGCGGT
Source organism: Betaproteobacteria bacterium (assembly GCA_005881355.1). Lineage (GTDB taxonomy): Bacteria > Pseudomonadota > Gammaproteobacteria > Burkholderiales > SG8-39 > VBDM01. Next base: position 10,798 of record VBDM01000045.1, on the reverse strand, counting down.
CGGCGCGGATGTCGGGATCCTCGCCCGCGAGACCGAGAAGCTCGCCGCGAAATTCAGGCCCTGACGGTTCGTGATGAAGCCGGCGAGCGAGTTGCCGGTTTATCTCCGATTTAACGTGCCTGCTGCGAGGAGTCCGTCGTGAGCCTGCTCCGAGAAAAAACGGAGCGCAGCCGGCGGTTGGAGCCCGCCACCCCCAGCAACACGATGACCTGGAACGCCGGCATGAGCGCCTCATAAAAAGTGACCGCCGTTCCGTCGAGCAGCCGGCCGTGGGAGAAATAATGAGTCAGTGCGCGCGATTTGAGCCACAGCGCGAACCGCACCGCGTCGAAGAACGAAGCGAACTCGAGCTGCCACCACACCGAGACGGCGAGGAAGCGCACGACCACGATCAGCAGATAGAGAGCGGCGGCCGTCGCGATTACGCGCCTCCACCCGCGGCGTGCGCCCGCCCACATTGCGCCGCCGGCAAGACCCAGCACGGACGTCGCAAATATCAACCAGTGGTAAGGCGCGTGCTCCGTAGGATCGGCGATCAACCCGGGGAGCAGAGCCGTCGCCAGAACAAGCCACGAGCCCAACGCGAGCATGCCCGCGGAGCGCTCGGTCCGGTCGGCCCTCGGCTCAGCGCCCACTCGGCGGGCTTCCAGGGCTCACGATGACCGGCCGGCCGAACGTGCGCGCGTCGTCAGGAGTCGAATTTCTTGAAGAGCACGGGAGCGAGGATCCCCAGGGCGACGAGCAGCACGGCGATCAGGGGCGCATGACCCGCAAGGATCGCGAGGGGCACGACGACGCACAGCGCGACGAGAATCCACGGAGGCAGGGCCCGGCTGTATTTGAGGTAGGCGAGAACGCCTGCGGGAAGCGCGACCCGGATCCCCCGCTCGCGACGGCTCTTCTGCGCGGCTCTTTCTTCGAGCCAGATCAGGAAGACGTATATCTGCGCGACCATTCCCCCCACCCATACGGCAGCCCCGAGCAGCAATGCAAGGCCCCGGTACCACACCGGCACGGGAGGCCGGATCAGCCGGACCGAGTTGAACATGATGTCGATGGCGCATACGGTGCTGATGAAGAAGAACAGCAGCAGCATCGCGAGCACGACCCATACGCGGGCTGCGAGGTACTCGCGGAAGACCTCGTCGTGCCGGAGCTTGAGCAGGAAGTCGCGGGCGTCGCGCAGCACGTTGCGCGGTCGGAGCTGGCTCAGCATGTCGCTCGCCGCGGCGCGCAATTCACGTTCGTGTTTCATGACCCAGTCCCCGGGGTTCTCACGGCGGCATCCTAGGGCCATTCGCCGAACTAAGCAATTGCCATAATGCCGGTTCTCCACGACGACCGCGGCCATCGTGTAAGCTTGCGCACCCCCTTTCAGCGCCGCCGCGTTCCGACAGCCAAGGCCATATCCCGATGAAGACGATCGCCGTCGAGGAGCACTTCACCACGCCGATGTACCGGGAGAAGGTCGCCGCGAACGAGTTCCGCAATTTCTACCTCAGCTCGCGCAGCGAGCAGATCGGCCACGATATCGTCGAGCAGAACGCAGACCTCGGCGCGAAGCGCCTCGCGCACATGGACGCGGCGGGAGTCGACGTCCAGGTGCTATCGTTCGGCTCGCCGGGGCCTCAGGCGTTCGGCGCGGAGATCGCGATCCCCATGGCGCGCGACGCCAACGACCGCGCGCACGCCGCGGTCAAGGCGCACCCGGATCGCTTCGCCGCGTTCGCCGCGCTGCCCACCGCCGACCCCGAAGCGGCGGCGGAAGAGCTCGAGCGCACGGTAAAGAAGCTCGGCTTCAAGGGCGCGATGATCCACGGCCACACTCAAGGGGGCTTCCTCGACGAGAAGAAGTACTGGGTGATCTTCGAGCGCGCTCAGGCGCTCGGCGTGCCGATCTATCTGCACCCGGCGCTCCCCCATCCGGAAGCGGTGAAAGCGTACTTCCTGGGCTACGAGGACCTCGCGCGCGCAGGCTGGGGATTTGCAGTCGATACGAGTTGCCATTTCCTGCGGATCGTTTTCGCCGGGGTCTTCGACGCCTACCCGAAACTCAAGATCATCCTGGGGCATCTGGGCGAGGGGCTGCCCTTCGCCATGCACCGGCTGAACGATCACACCTGGCGCGCAGCAGCGCGCCGGGGCCTCGAGAAAACACCGCTCGAATACCTCAAGGGCAACCTGCTCGTCACCACGAGCGGCAACTGGTACGAGCCGGCGTTCCTGTGCGCGCTCCGAGCGCTCGGCGCGGACAACATCCTCTTCGCGGTGGACTGGCCCTTCGAGCCGAACACCGCTGGGATCGAATTCCTGAAAAAGGTCTCGATCAGCGACGCCGACCGGGAAAAAATCGCGCACGGGAACGCCGAGCGCATATTGCGGATGTGACGTTAATTCGCGAGTAGATCGCTCCCCTATTTTTCCAGCGCGGCCTCGACGCCGACCATCAGCTGCTGCCGGCCATAGTCGTAGATGTCCAGGTTCGAGTCGTTTCGGTAGTAGCTGTAATCGGCGAACACGCGCCACAGTGCGCTCAGGCGACGATTCGCGCGCGCGGCAATGCCGTAACGGTCGTCCCGGCGCGTGACCACGAGGGTGCCTCCGTTGAGACGATTGGGATCGTTGTAGCGGCTTACCCGATACTCGCCGCGCGCCTCGGCCCGCCAGCCGCCGACGTCGGGCAGGATAACGGTCGCTAGCAGCGAGTGCCGTGTCGGCGAGGCGCTGAAGAACTCGCCTCCCTGCTGGAGATCGCTGCGGTTGTTGAGCTCGAGTTGATAGCCGACGATCAGAAAAGCGCTCGCCAATGCGAACCGCGCGTCCCCCGACAAACGCTGCTGCCATCCGTCGAGATACTTGAAACCCCCGCCGCCGGCGATGTGCCCGAGCTGATAGCGCCCGCGTAGTTCGCGGCCGGCATCCGCGCGTGTGCGCGCCTGCACATCGAGCACCGCGGCCTGCTCGAGGCGTTCGCCGCCGAAGTACATCGTGTCGAAATAGCCGCCGACGCCGGTCTGCAAGCGACCCGAGTCGGTCTCGTAGCTCAGGCCGACGCGCGATCCCGTCAGGTTGAATTGGTTCAGATTGCTGTACTTCCTCAGGACCAGCCCTCCATGGGCGTACCACCCGTGCGCGGTGTTTCCGGCCAGACGATGGCTCGCCGCGGCAAGCGCCTCTACGAATAGGTCGCTCTGGTTGCTGACTCCGGCCGTCGCGGCATCCGGGGCGAACGTCGCGTTGCTGTCGTAGCCGCCGGCCAACGATACCGAGGCGCCCGTCCCCTGCGACAGCGACGCGCCGCCGAGCCGTTCGAGGGCCGTAGCCGAGAGCGCGCGCAGGTTCGGGTCGGCGGTCACGCGGCGCGCCTGTTCGAAGCGCTCTATCGCCTGCTGCTCACGCCCCATGCGCTGCGCGGTCAGGCCGAGGTTGTAGTGAGCGAGGGAGGCCCACTCCGGATCGCCCAAGAGCGTCTTGAACTCGCGCTCGGCCTCCGCGTAACGGCCCAGCCGGTAATACGTTACTCCCAGGTTATAGCTCAGACGCGGAGTGTCCACGCCCGCGCGCCGCGCATCGAGGAACGACTGAAGCGCCGCCCCGTAATTTCCAGCGCGAAACGCCTGTATACCCTGATCGAAAGCCTGCGCGCCCTGGGTGGCGGCGCCCGCAGGCCGCGCCGGAACGACGCAAAGGAGCAGCGAAACGACGACGACAAGGCAGGGAATCCGAAGTTGTACGTTCTTTCGACTTGCGTCCTTCGGCGACGGATAGGGGCGCACTCCCGCCGGAGTTTACTCCGGCGGGGGGCGGACCGGCTGGGACGACCGGGTTACGGGAAGTCAGGGTTTGCTCGGAATGCGGTCTTGAGCCCGTTGGCGCGCCGCCTCACCCTTCAGGTCGCGAGCCGTGCCGGCGGTCTCGCGGCCTGAGGTCGAGGTACCCTTCGCCTTGGACGCCGCCGCCCCGGGCAGCCTGGTCTCGCCGCTGGACGAGCCGGCCGTAAGGCGCAGCGCGCCTAGGTTGGCGAACGACGATGCAGCCGCGCGGGGCAAAGCGCTTTCAGGAATGGGGACCGCGAGCGTCGTGGAGTTCGCGAGCGAGCCAAGCGTTCTCTCTCTGAACGTCACGGTGCCCGCGGCGTTCGTCGCCGTGACGGTTCCCTTGAGTACCGAAAGATACGCGGGATTCACGAGTACGACCATGAAGTCGGTGCCCCGGATGCCGATCGTCGCCTGCGGCGCGACCAGCGAGAACGCGTCGGGGCTGCGCTTTCCCAGGGTCCCGGTCACCACGCGCAGCGCGCCCCGCAAAAGGACGAACACTGCGCGGTCGGCCTCCGGCTCCTGCAGCCGGTAGCGAAAATCCTCTATCCGGAACTGCGTGTTCTCGTGGAGCGCCACGATCTGGCCGTCGTCGAAGCGCAGAACGACCCGGGAACCGGGAGCGGTGGTCACCACGGCGCCCGGGAGTACACGCTGGTTTGGAGTTACGGGCTTGCTCTGGGAGGGGGTCGCACCGGCGCGGACGTCGCCTTGCGACTCCTGCACGACCGCCGCGCCGAACGCGCTCGCCGCCGCACCCGCGATCCCCAATGCAAGAATCACGGACGAAAAATACCGACCTCTCGCTTTGCTCATTTTTTCCCCCTTGCCGGCGCTCCGGGTGAGCCACTACCCGGAGAAGCCGGAAACTACCCGGCGACCGGGCGTCCGCCCGGCTGTGACGTCCGCATTACGGGCGCCTGGATGGCGGGGGGAGATTCGGGGCGCGGGTCTGCGCTTGCGCCGCGTCGGATACTCCCAGTCCGAACTCGCGGCCGAGATCACCCTTCGCCTCGCGAGCCGCATTGGCGATTCCACGGCCGAAGGTCGAGGATTCCTGCCCGCGGGCCGAGGCCGTATCGAGAGTGGGAAGCTTGATCTCGCCGGTGGCGGCGCCGGCGGGAGCGTTGGCCGGCACGACGTCCATCGTCACTTCGAGATCGCGCTGCTGCGCCCACGCCGCGCTCGGAAGCGCGAGGGCAAAAACCGCACCGATCGTATATTGCGTGAATCGCTTCATGACATACCTCCTGCTTGCCGTTGGACCGCCAATTTCCGCGAACCCGGCGGGTTACATGCCCGACTTGCCCGCGTTATCGACTTCAAACTTCAGCCGGAACGTTTTGCTGCTCCCGCCGTGCGACAGGCGCGCCACCAGTTCGTCCTTCGCCGTTCCGCGCGCAACCAGCGGAAGCCGCAGCAGGTTCCCGCCCTTGCGCAGATCCGTCTGCCAGCTCAGCTCGCGGCGGTCGCCGTAGCCGACGAGCTCGACGTTCTCGGGCAGCGCCAGGCTCAACGTCGCCGCCTGCAGCGGCTTCGCGCTGTTGAATATCAGGCGCACGGTCTCGGGCCGCTCGAGCGTCAGCGCCACCGTCCGCACCGGCGACGGCTGCGTGGCGAGGAATACGCCCAGGGCCACGCCCAGCACCAGAGTTGCCGCGATCGCCATGCCAATCACGGCGCGCCACGTGGGGTGTGCGCTACTGAGCGCCGCGCGGGTCGCGCGCGATAGTGCCTGGTCCACGAACCCCGGGTGAGGGGTCGGCGCGGGAAGCGTGCGCAAAGCCGCCTGCAGCGCCACGGCGTGCTGATGCCTGCTGCGGCAATTCGGACAACGCTCTAAATGTCCCTGAATCGAGCGCTGCCGGACGGCGTCGACGCGTCCGTCGAGGTAGTCATCCAATTGCAGCGTGAAGTCGCGGCATTCCATTTGATGGGCTCCTAGCCGTTTACACGCTCGCCGGCGGAAAAAAGTTCCATCGGCAGGAGCGCCCGCAAGCGTTGGCGGGCGCGGTGGAGCCGCGACTTGAGCGTGCCGAGCGGCGCCTCCAGTATCGTCTCGAGCTCTTCGAGGCTGTACCCCTCGACGTCGTGCATCGTGAGGACCGTGCGCTGCTCGGGATTGAGCCGCTCGAGCGCGGCTAGGATATGTTCGCGCCACCAGCTGCGTTCGGCGTGCTCTTCCGGGCCATCTGTCATCGCTGGTAAGGTATCCAGGGGATTGTCCTCGCCCTCGGCGTAGGTCGCGATCGGCGAGCGAGCCCGTTGGCGGACGGAGTCTACGTACTGGCGGTAAAGCACCCGGGCCAGCCAGGGGCGGAGCCGCTCGATCTTGAGCAGCTCCTGTGTACGCGGGTAGAGCTTGAGCAATACGTCCTGAACCAGGTCCTCGGCGTCGGCCACGCTGCCGGTAAAGCGCCAAGCGAGCCGATAGAGGTACTCGACTTGCGGGCGCAGCAAATCCTCAAAATTCGACGTGGCGGGCCGGGCTCGGCGGTACGGCGAAACAGGCGGCATAAAAACAGTCACACGCCGGCGAGGGCGAAAAGGTTCCCTCCGCAGCCTGCCCGCGGAGGATTGCATTTCCTACTTCGAGTCGAGTATGTGACTTTGTAGACACAAACGCCGGACCGGCCTTTGAGCCGCACGCTGACGGTTGACCGCGCACGGAACACGGCAAGCTACGATGTCGGCCTGGGAGTGACGTGCCCGCACTTCCCGCAGGTGCGGTGCGACTCTTCCGAATAGAACTCCTCGTACACCCGCGAGACCGGGTCCTCGCGGTAATCGGCGACGTGGCGCACGGCCTGGTAGAGCTCGGCGTGGCATTTCTTGCAATACCAGAAGAAGCGATCCTTCTCCTCGGGCCGACGCTTGCGCTCGAGAACGAGCAGGAACGCGTCCGGCGAGAAGCGCGGCGAGTGCCGCACGCCGGCCGGGCAATGGATGATCTCGCCCTCGCGCACCAGCGCCACCTTCTCCTCGCCTTCGGGCGTGAGGTAGTGCAGGTTCATCTCGCCCTTGATCATGTACATGACCTCGTCGCTCGGATCCGAGTGGAACTCGCTCCTGTGCGCTCGCCCGCGGGCGACGAAGGCGATGGTGTCGGGCGCCTGCCACAGGATGCTGACCGGCTTGACGCTCTTCCTGATGCCCTCGGAGACCTCCGCGAGGCTGACAGCTTTCAGCTCGGTCATCGGCTTCCTTCCCGTTTCAATCCGTTTGCGCGGCTTGACGCGCCCGGCGACTGAGATTCTAAGCGCAAGAGGTGACTAAGAGGTAAGATCGCGAATCCCTTCAGGCTTCGCCGATGAAAACAACGAACGCGGCTGCGACCCTCGCCAGCGTCGTCTTTCTGAAAATTCAGGAGTTCGCGCGCAGGCCGGTCCAGGAACAGACGCGGCTGCGCGCGCAGCTCGAGGCCGTGGTGGCGGTGACCGCCGCGGAGCTTGCGCCCGAGGGCCGGATCGTGCTCGACGCCGCGGACGGAGCCGCGATCGTGGTCCTCGCCGATCCCAAGGGGGCGCTGCGCCTGGCCGAGCGTGCCCTCTCGGCGACGGCGGCGGGGCTCCCCTTGTGCATCGGCGTCAATCACGGCGCCGTGCAGCTCGCCGCGGGCGGGCGCGGGGCCGCGCTCGTTCCGGGAAGCGCTCGCGGACGCCGCTCCGGGGCTGGATAGCGGCCTTTTCGCGGCGGGGGTATTCACCGACGCGGGCCTGCGAACGCACGAGCTGTTCAGCCCGGACAGGCACGCGGCCGGGCGCAGGCGCGAGCGCCTGGTCGCGCTCGGGGCCGCGGCCGTCATCGCAATCGTCGGGGCCGGCATCGCCGCGCGCGTTTCCTCGGGCGGGCACCCGAAGCTCCTGGACGGAATGATCGCGAAGCTCAGAATTTCCGCGAAGGACGGCGAGAGCTATCTCCGCGGCCTGCGCGAGAGGCTCAAACTCTGACCATGACGGCGAGGAAGAAGCTCGGACGCTATAAGATCCTCGGCGAGCTCGGGCGCGGCGCCATGGGGGTCGTCTACAAGGCCGAGGACCCCGCCCTCGACCGCATCGTCGCCCTCAAGACCATCATCCTGTCGGAGCACGACGCGGCCGGGCGCAAGGACTACCACACGCGCTTCTTCCTCGAGGCGAAGGCCTCCGCGCGGCTCACCCACCCGCAGATCATCACCGTCTACGATTTCGGCGAGGAGGACGACCTCGCCTACATGGCGATGGAGTTTCTGAAGGGGACCGAGCTGCGGGCCCGGATGACGAAGGGCGCGATCGGCGTGTCCGAGGCGGTGCACATCGCCGAGCAGGTGGCCGAGGGGCTGGGCTACGCGCACGAGCACGGCGTCGTCCACCGCGACATCAAGCCGAGCAACATCATGCTCCTGCCGCACGAGCAGGTGAAAATCATGGATTTCGGCATCGCGCGCATGCGCGCATCCGACCACAAGACCAGCACCGGCATGGTGCTCGGGACGCCGAAATACATGTCGCCCGAGCAGGTGACGGGGTTGGCGGTCGACCATCGTTCCGATATCTTTTCGCTGGGGGTCGTGCTGTACGAGATGCTGACCCGCGCGCGATTGTTCGCCGGCGAGGACACGCCGCAGATCTTCTACAACGTCGTCAACGTCCAGCCCGCCCCGCCGAGCCGGCTGAACCCCGAGGTGCCGCCGATGCTCGACTTCGTGCTCGAGCGCGCGCTCAAGAAAGATCCTGCGCTGCGCTATCAGGACGCGTTCGAGCTGGCGGCAGACCTGCGCTCCTGCCTGATCGAGCTCGTCGACCGCGAGGGTGCGTCGGGAAAAAAGGACCGCGACCGGGAACCCACCAAGACGCTCAAGCTGGAAGTCAGCGGGAAAGCCACGCTCCCCCCGCCCGCGGGCGCGATCGGGTTCGACACGCGCCTTCCCGCGTCGCTCAGGTTCGACGGCTCCGCGGCGATGAGCCGGCTGAAGGCGCCCAATTGGCGGGACCGGGCGCTCCTCACCCGGCCGCCCCGGCGGGTCGGCCTCCTGCGCCGCATCAGACGCGACCCGGGGCCGCGCTGGCTGTTCGCTGTCGTCGTCGCGGCGGCCATCGTCGGCGGCTTCATCGCTTTCGCCTGATGCAGGCGCCGGCGCGCCGCTATTCCAGCTTGATCCCTGCCGCTTTGACGAGCGCCGCGTTCGACGCGATCTCGCCTCGAATGTAGGCGTTGAACTGATCGGGGTCGTAGTCCATGGGCTCGGCGCCGAGGTTCGACATCTTCTCGCTGACCCCGGGCGAGCGCAGCGCCCTGAGGGTCTCCCGATAGAGGCGCTGCACCGTCTCGCGCGGGGTCTTCGCCGGCGCGAACATGCCCACCCAGAAGTTGTAGTCCGAGTTCGGGACGCCCGCTTCGAGCGTGGTCGGCAGGTCGGGCAGCGCCGAGGAGCGCCTGGTGCTGCCGACGGCGAGCGCCACGATCTTTCCGTCCTTCAGGAGCGGCAGCACCGACACGACCGGGCAGAAATAGTAGTCGACGCGGCCGGTGATGATCTCGGTGAGCGCTTCCGGCGACCCCTTGAACGGGACATTCACCGTGTCGATCCCCGCGCCCAGGCGAAAGCGCTCGGCGTTCAAGTGCGTGGCGCTGCCGATGTTGACCGAAGCCGAGTTCATCGAGCCCGGCTTCGCTTTCGCCGCGGCCACGAGCTCGCGCACCGAGCGGATGCCCTTCGAGGGCGCCATCACCAGCACGTTGGGCAGGAGGCCCAGCGGCATCACTCCGGTCAGGTCGCGCAGCGTGTCGTAGGGCAGGTCCTTGTACGTGGACGGGGTGACCGTGTAGGACGAGGAATGCACCAGCAGCGTATGGCCGTCGGGCTCGGCTTTCGCGACGAGGCCGACGCCGATCGTGCCGCCCGCGCCCGGACGGTTCTCGATGACGATCGCCTGCCCGATCTGGGGCGAGAGCTTCTCGGTCACCGTGCGCGCGATGATGTCGGTGCCGCTCCCGGGAGTGAAGGGAACGACGATCCTCACCGACTTCGTGGGCCAGGCCTGCGCCTGCGCGCCGGCATGCACGGCGCACAGCGCGAGTGCGACTATCGATCTACGCAGTTTTCCGTACATTCTTTCCTCCCGAGCGGATTGACGCGCGGTTCAAAACCGCGCGAGCAGTCTCTCGTACTTCATCGGTTCAGCCAGTGGGCCGCCGTGAGCAGCCCTTCGGCCACCTCGCGCGGCTTCTCGACGTGGCCGTAGTGGGTCATGAGCAGATCGAAACTGGTTCGCGATGGTGAGCTCGCGGGCCTTCTCGGCGCTCGTCTTGTGCCAGTGGCCTTGATCCCACTTGCCCACCACCCAGAGCATGCGGCGGTAGCCGGCGAGTGGCGCATGGTTCGTTGCAAAGAGGTCCTTCGAAACCTGATCGAGCCTGACCGGCAGTTTCGTTGCAGCCAGCGCTTCCCGCATCTCGCCTTCGAGCTTCGTCTGCAGCTCCACCATCCCGTAATGCTCGAGGTCCTGCAACACCTGCTTGAAATTGGGACGGTTTCGCTCGACGAGCGCGAGCCAGCGCTCCGCCACCTGCAGATCGGTCATTCCGGGCGCGGCGACGGGGTTGAGCGGGCCGATGTATCCGCTATTCACGTACTCTTCCGCGTCGCGCGGGCGCAGCTCCCACAGCGGAGGATATTTCGCCAGCGCTTTCACGTTTTCCGCGCGCCTGCCGACCTGTTCCTCCCACTCCTTCCTGAGATTCGAAGGGCCGCCGCTCCCCCAGCCGAGGAAGCGTCCCTTGAGCCTCGTGGCCAGCTCTTTCTCGCCCATGGCGAGGAACCCGAGCTCGCCCGAGGTCGAATGCCCGATGATCAGGATGTCTCCGGTGGTTTCCCGCACGATCAGGCGCCGCAGCCCTTCGATCTCCATGCGGTTCGTGTAGATCGCGTTCCTGACCTTCACCTCGTCAGCCGAAAGATCCCGGTCGAGCAGATACTGCGGTGAGCGCTGCGAAGCGGG
>VBDM01000423.1 GCA_005881355.1 Betaproteobacteria bacterium | reverse complement strand
GCGCGCGGAAAAGCGGAACGCCTTGTCCGGCTCGAGCAGCTCGTCCACGCTCGCCCCGTGCGCGGGCGGCAGCGCAGGCGACAGCAGCAGCGCGATAAGCAGCAGTCGGTGCATGAAATCTACGCGGAGCGCGTTTCCGATTCGACCCACTCGAGATAGGCGGGCAAACCTCCCGCCAATGGGACCGCGATGATCTCGGGAAGTTCGTAGGGATGGCCGGCGCGGATCGCCGCTTCGAGCTCGTCATAGCGCTCGCGCGTCGTCTTGATCAGCATCGGGAATTCCTCCGCGTCCTCGGTCTTGCCCTTCCACCGATAGACGGAGCGGCAGGGAGAAAGAATGTTGATGCAGGCGGCAAGGCGTTTCTCGATCAAGGCGTGGGCGAGCTTCGCCGCGCTGTCGCGGTCCGGCAGATTCGTGATGACGAGATAGGTATCCACGGCACTCAGGCGGTCTGCACCACCGCCGGGACCCCGTCGGCAACGGTGGGATAGCGCAGCAGCACGCCGAGCTCGGCTTTCATGCGCCGGTTGACGAGGCGCCGCGATTCGCTCATGAAGGAAAGCAGCTCCGGGGGTAGCCGGCGCACGGCTTCCTCGCGCGAGACCCGCGGGGGACGCGCAAGCCCCGCGCGGTCGGCCACGAGATCGAAGAAATCGCCCATCTTCATCGAGCCGTCGTCGGCCGTGTTGTAGATGCCGCGTGCGCCCTTCGATACGAGTGCAGCCACCAAGATCGCAGCGAGATCGTCTGCGTGAATGTGATTGGTATAGACGTCCTCTTCGGGGCGAAGAGCGGGCGTTCCGCGAATCAGGCGATCGAGCGGCAGGCGGTCGGATGCGTATATACCCGGCACGCGCAGGATCACGGTCTCGATCTTGTTGCGTTCGCCCCATTCGCCGAGCGCGCGTTCGGCATCAAGCCGCCGCCGGGCGCGCTCGGTTTGCGGGTTGGGCGCGCGCGTCTCCTCGACCCACTCGCCGGCGCAATCGCCGTACACGCCGCTCGTGGAGAGATACACGAATCGCCGTGGTAACATGGCGCCGCGTCCCCGCGGCGCGAGCGCGGCGAGGAGGTCGCGCGTGCGCAGGTCGATCGGACCGCCATCGGCAGGCGGCGCGAGGTGGGCGATGCGCTCCGCCCGGCCGGCGAGCGTCGCGAGAGAACCGGCGTCATCAAGGTCGCCCTGGATCAGCTCGACGCCTGAGTCCGCGAGCGCCCGATCGCTCGAGCGCACGAGGGCCGCGACCCGATAGCGCCGCTGCAGCTCCGGCAGGGCGCGGCGCGCGATGTCGCCGCAGCCGATGATCAGCAACCGTTCCACGGGCGAATTTTACCCCGCACACCGATGACGCATCAGGTCACCCTCCGCAACACCGGACACCAGTTCCAGGCAGTGGACGGCGAGAGCGT
>VBDM01000421.1 GCA_005881355.1 Betaproteobacteria bacterium | reverse complement strand
AACGAACTGCAGCCGCCGGAACCAGCGGTCGATCCGCCGCGGCGTCGAACGCACGAAGATCCAGGACACGGCGATCATCAGCACGATGGCAAGCATGAAACCGAACAGCGGCGACAACACGATCGCAGCCGCGGTCTTGAGGACGCCGCTCGCCACCAACTTGCCGACTCCGGCCTTCGCCACGCCGGCGCCGATGATGCCGCCGACCAAAGCGTGGGAGGAGCTGGACGGTATGCCGTAGTACCACGTGATCAGATTCCACGTGATGGCGCCGCACAGCGCGCCGAAAACGACGTAGTGATCGACGATGGCGGGATCGACGATGCCCTTGCCTATCGTGGTGGCGACCGCGAAGCCGAACACGAGAAAAGCGATGAAGTTGAAGAACGCCGCCCAGGCGACCGCCCAATGCGGGCTCATCGCGCCGGTGGAGACGATGGTGGCGATCGAGTTGGCGGCGTCGTGAAAGCCGTTCAGGAAGTCGAACGCGAGCGCGAGCACGATCAGGAATATCACGATTTCGAAGCTGATCGACATGCGGGCGGGGACCGTGGATCAGGAATTCTCGATGACGATGCCCTCGATGATATTGGCCACGTCCTCGCACTTGTCGGTGACCGCCTCCAAATGCTCGTAGATCTCCTTCAGCTTGATCAGCTCGCGGGTGTCCGGCTCGTTGCGGAAAAGCTTCGCCATGGCCGAGCGCAGTACCTGGTCAGCGTCGGTCTCGAGGCGGTCGATCTCGCCGCAGATCTTCATGATTTGCTCGGCGTTGCCCATGTTGTTGAGGAGCTCGACCGCGGCTTTCACCTTCTCGGCGCAGGCTACGCAGATGTCCGCGAGGCGCTTCGCCTCGTCGGGGATGCTGCGGATGTCGTAGAGGAATACGCTTTGCGATACGTCCTCCATCAGGTCGAGGATGTCGTCCATACGGGTGATGAGCTGGTGGATCTCGTCCCGGTCGATGGGCGTGATGAAGGTCTGGTGCAGGAGCTGGATCGTCTGGTAGGTGACGGTGTCGGCCCTGGTCTCGATGGTCTTGATGTTGTGAGCGCGAGTCTCGGTCTCGCCCATGTTGTCCATCATCGCCTTCAGCTCGACCGCGCCTTGCAGGATGAGCGTGGCGTGCTCGGTGAAATAGGTGAAGAACCGGCCTTCGTGCGGCATCAGGCGTGCGAACATGGAGACACCTCCGGAGTGGGGGTGAAACGGGGCCGCGCGAATTGTAGCCGAGTCCGGGCGGGAGCGGACTAGCGGGGGGTGCTGTGGCGATGCGCTTGCGGCGCGGCGCTCGGCACGATCGAGCCGAGCAGCATGCCTGCGACGGAGAACCCAAGGCCGACCAGCGTCGGCGGCACGGCGGCGTCCGCCGCGATGAAAGCCGCGATCAGCCAGGCGACGAGTCCGAACACCGCGGACAGGATCGCGCCCGTATTGTTCGCTCTCTTCCAGAAGATTCCGGCCGCGAGCGGCACCAGCGCGGCCACCAGCGTCACGGTGTAGGCGTTCTGCACCATGTCGTACATCGTCTGCTTCGAGCGCAGGGCGAATACCAGGGCGGCGCAGGTGAAGGACACCAGGACGACGCGAAGCGTGAGCAGGAACTGGCGGTCGCTCATGTTCGGATAGAGCGGACGGATGACCCCGCTCGCCGTCGACAGGATCGCCGACAGCAGCGCGCCGAAGAACAGCACCTGTATCCACATGGGCGTGTGGCCGAGGATGAACGCAGGCAGGATACGCTGCGTCTCGCGGGCATCAGCAGCCGACAGCAGCTGGCCGAGCGACGGATCGATGAGGAGCCCGGCGCAGACGATGTAGATCGGCACGAACACGAAGCAGAAGTAGACGACCCCGCCGAGCAGGCTGCCGGCGATCGCGGTCCTTTCGTTCTTCGCGGAGGTGACTCGCTGGAAGATGTCCTGCTGCGGGATCGAGCCTATCGCCAGCGTGAGGAATGCGGTGGTGAAAGCGAGCCATTCCCTGGCGCCGCCTTTGGGCCAGAACTCGAACTTTCCTTCCGCGACGGCCGCGGCGATGATCCTGTCAGGCCCGCCCGCCATGTCGCCGACGAACCAGGCGATGACCCCCAGGCCGACGATGATCATGACCGACTGGAACAGATCGGTCATCGCCACCGACCACATGCCGCCCCAGATAGTGTAGGCGAGAACCACGACGCCGCTGATGATAATGCCGGTCGGGAGCGAGATGGCGCCGTTCGTCAGGGTCGAGAAAACCAGGCCGAGGGCTGTCAGTTGCGCCGCGGTCCAGCCGAGATAGGAGGTGGCGATGATCACGCTGGTGCCGAGCTCCATGGCGTGGCCATAGCGGTTGCGGTAGAAGTCGCCGATGGTGAGCAGGTCCATGCGGTAGAACGCGCGCGCGAAGCAAAGCGCGACGATGACCAGGCACACGGAGGAGCCGAAGGGATCGGCGATGATGCCGCCCAGCCCGCTCTTGGAGAACTCGACCGAAACGGAGAGCACGCTTTCGGCGCCGAACCAGGTGGCGAAGACCGTCGCCGTGTTCATGTACAGAGGCAGGCTGCGGCCGGCGACGACGTAGTCCTTCGAGTTTTTCACCCGCATCGCCGCCCACAGGCCGATCGCGATCGTGACGAGCAGATAAAGCACGACGGATGCGATCAGCATGGCGCGGATTATAGACCGGAGCGCGCCTCGTTCCGGCTTACGCGAGGGCGAGGGCTGCGGCCAGAATCAGCGCCAGCGCAAGCAGCGCGACCGCAATGCCGATCATCCGGTTGCGGCGCCGTTCCAGCACGAGCAGCTCGCCCAGCATTCCTTCGATCCTTTCCACGCGATCCCCCGCGAGCGCGCGATGCAAAAGGCGCGGCAGCTGA
>VBDM01000044.1:509-9121 GCA_005881355.1 Betaproteobacteria bacterium | reverse complement strand
TTCCACTTTTCACTGTAAAAATCTCGCCTAGGATTTTGTTTATTCAATAACTTACGTACTTTCAGATACAGCCTCAGGAAACGGTTTCTACGGGGCCTGCGAGCTTCCGTATTGATCCCGTCGGTGCACCGCGAAGCAGCGCCCAGCCGCTCTGGGAGGGCCGATTTCAGAAGGGGGTTAGCGTAAAATGCAAGAGCGACTCAAGGCACATCCCCTCGTTGAACAACAATAAGAACAAACGGGAGAGGCAATGACCAAAGCGGGGTTTTGGAAGAAGGACTGGGTTCTCGGTCTGGGGGTTGCGCTCGTGCTGCTGTTTGCAGGCGGCTCCCAGCTCATCCAGGGCCTCGAGCGCTCGGCCTACGACTGGGGCGTTCGGGCCTCCTCGCGATCCCCGTCCGACAAGGTTGCGGTCATCGCGATCGACAAGCAGAGCATCGACAATATCGGCCGCTGGCCCTGGTCGCGCGAGATCCACGCGAAAATGGTCGAAGGCCTCGCGAGCGCCAAAGCCAAGGTCATCGGCTACACGGTATTTTTCTCCGAGCCGCAGCTCGATCCGGGGTTGGCGTATGTCAACAAACTCCTCGATGCCTACCGCAGGCTCGTGCCCGACCCGAGCGCCCCGCCCCGCGGTGTGCCTCCCGGGCTGATTCAAATCGGAGCGACGCTGCAGGAGGCCGAGGGCGCGCTCAACGCTGACCGGAAGCTCGCCGAGAGCTTTGGCAAAGCGGGCAACGTGGTGCTGCCGATGCTGTTTACCTTCGGCGAGCCGCGTGGCAAACCCGACAAGCCCCTTCCTGAATTCATACGCAAGAACGCGCTCACGCTCCAGGGGGGTAGCGATGACTTGCCGCCATCGACTAGTGCCGTCGAGGTCCCGATCGTGGACGCTTTGGGCGCGACCGCGGCCGCCGTGGGGCATTTGAATTCGGTACCCGACGTGGACGGAGCGATCCGGCAGGAGGCGCTCGCCGTCACCTACTATGAAGAGTACTACCCGTCGCTCGCGGCGATGCTCGTCGCAAAGAGCCTCAACCTGACCGCGAAAGACATCAAGATCCGTCCCGGCGAAGCGCTGCAGATCGGCAATTTCAAGGTGGGCGCGGATCCGACCATGCAGATGTATACGTATTTCTACAAGGACCACGACGGCCGTCCCGCGATCCAGGAGGACTCGTTCTACGACGTGGCGAGCGGCAAGATTCCGCTCGACAAGTACCGGGACAAGATCGTGCTGATCGGCCCGACCGCTGCCGGTGTGGGCAGCATATTCGTGACGCCTGTAAATCCCGCGATGGCGGCCGTCGAGCTTCAGGCGCACACCGTCGCCCGACTTGGAGTATCTGGGTCGAGATCCTGGTGTTTGCTCTGGTCGCGATCTACCTGATCGCGCTGCTGCCACGGTTCTCGGCGGGTATGGGTGCGGGCGTGACCGCCAGCATCATGGCACTGTTGCTCGCCAGCCACTTCGTGCTCATGACCGGTCAGGGCATGTGGTTGCAATTCATGTGGCCGCTCGCACTCCTGGTCGTCGGCCACGTGTTGCTCGTGACGAAACGCTTCGTCGTCACCGAGCGCGGCAAGGAAGTGTCCGATGCGCAATCGGCCGCCAATGCGCGCATGCTCGGCCTCGCCTTTCAGGGGCAAGGCCAGCTCGACATGGCTTTCGACTATTTCCGCAAGGTGCCGCTGGACGACACCGTTATGGACAATCTCTACAATCTCGCGCTCGACTTCGAACGCAAGCGCCAGTTCAACAAGGCCGAAGCGGTGTTCCGCTACATGGGCGACTACAACCCGAAATTCCGGGATCTCGAGGCACGCCTGTCGCGCGCCAAGCAGATGTCGGAAACGGTCATTCTCGGCGGCGCACAGACGCACCCCGGCGGCACGCTTGCGCTCGGCAGCGGCGCCGAGAAGCCGATGCTCGGTCGCTATCAAGTGGAAAAGGAGCTCGGCAAGGGCGCCATGGGTGTGGTGTATCTCGGCAAGGACCCGAAAATCGGGCGCGTCGTGGCGATCAAGACCATGGCGCTTTCCCAGGAATTCGAGGCTGACGAGCTCGCCGAGGTCAAGGAGCGTTTTTTCCGCGAGGCGGAAACCGCGGGACGCCTGAGCCATACCAATATCGTGACCATCTTCGACGCGGGCGAAGAGCACGACCTGTGTTACATCGCAATGGAACTCCTGAAAGGCAAGGACCTGGTCCCGTTCACCAAACAGGGCAATACGCTGTCGATCGAGAAGGTCGTGTCGATCATGGCGCGCGTTGCCGATGCGCTCGGTTACGCACACAAACAAAACGTCGTGCATCGGGACGTCAAACCGGCCAACGTCATGTACGAATCGGAGAACGACGTGGTCAAAGTGACGGATTTCGGAATTGCCCGCATCACCGATTCATCCAGGACCAAGACCGGGATGGTGCTCGGGACACCTTCCTACATGTCTCCGGAACAGCTGCAGGGCAAGAAGATCGACGGCCGCAGCGACTTATTTTCGCTTGCGGTGAGTCTATATCAGCTCGCCTGCGGGAAGCTTCCGTTCGAGGGGGACTCGATGGCGCAGCTCATGTACAGGATTGCGAACGAGCACGCGCCGGACATCCTGCAGTACAACCCGTCGCTTCCGCCGGCGTTCGTCGCTTTCGTGGACAAAGCCATGTCCAAGGAGGCGGGCGAGCGTTACCAGACAGGCGAGGAATTCGCGGCTGCGTTGCGGGCCACCTTGGGCGGCACCGCTGCGGCGGCGGCCGGTGCCGGGGTTGACATCAGCCTCTGAGACTCTTTGAGCATCATGACTTTGTCGGGGGCGCTGGAGATCGCGAGTTGCACCGATCCCGGAATGGTCAGGTCCCACAACGAGGACTCGATCGCATCGGACGGGGACAAAGGCCTCGCCGTGCTCGCAGACGGCATGGGTGGATACAACGCGGGCGAGGTGGCGAGCGGCATGGCCACGACAATGATCATCACCGAGCTGCAGCAGCTGCTGGAGAAAAAGGTGCCGTACGAGACCGACGCGCGCAGCGGCCAAGCGATCGCGCACCAGCTGCTGCGCGAACAGATCGCCAAAGCGAACACGTCAATCTACCAGGCCTCACAGAGTCAGCCACAGTACGCGGGTATGGGAACGACCCTCGTCGTTGCATTGTTCTACGACAACAAAATGACCGTCGCGCACATCGGGGATTCGCGCCTGTACAGGCTGCGCGGAGACCAGTTCAGGCAGGTGACCAGAGACCATTCGCTACTGCAGGAGCAAATCGATAGCGGCGTGATCACGCTGCAGCAGGCAAAGCAGTCGCAGAACAAGAATCTGGTCACGCGTGCGCTCGGCATCGATCCGATTGTCGAGGCGGAGATTCACGACTACGACACGCAACCGGGCGACATCTATCTGCTCTGTTCCGACGGCCTTTGTGATATGGTGAGCGACGACGATATCGGCCTGGCGCTGCAGACGCTCAGCTCCAACCTGAAACTATGTGCCCAGCACCTGGTGCAGACAGCCAATGACAACGGCGGCCGGGACAATGTTTCGGTGATATTGGTCCGGGTGCTGCGGGGCTACCCGGCGCCGCGCGGCATGATGGGCAGGATGATGGGCTGGTTTAGATAGTTTGAGCAGAGGGATACTGCTATGGCGAAGCTGATACTCAGCATGGACGGCCTGATTCTCAAGGAGATCACCTTGAGCAAGGAACGTACCACGATCGGCCGCAAGCCACACAACGATATCCAGATCGACAACCTCGCGGTGAGCGGAGAGCATGCCGTGATCGTCACCATCCTGCAGGACTCGTTTCTCGAGGACCTCGGAAGCACCAACGGCACGGTGGTTAACGGCCAGCCGGTCAAGAAGCATTTCCTGCAGAACAACGACATCATCGAGCTCGGCAAATACAAGCTGAAGTATGTGAACGAGGCTCCTGCGGCTCAAGCCAAGGCCGCCGATTTCGAAAGGACCATGGTGCTTCGTCCCGGGGCGGTAAAGGCCGCCGCCTCGGCAGCCGCGCCCGCCGCTGCCCCCGCGGCAGCTGCGGCGGGCGGGGCGAAAAGCTTCGGAGACACCGTAGTGAATCAGGGCACGACGACTGCACCGGGGCCGGCAGCCAAGACCACCGCGCAAAGGAACGCCGCGCTACAGCTTCTCTCGGGTCCCAACGCCGGCAAGGAACTCGATCTTACCAAGCCGCTCACCACACTTGGCAAACCCGGTGTCCAGGTCGCCGTGATCACGCGCCGGCCGCAAGGGTTTTTCATCACCCATGTCGAGGGGGCGAGCTTTCCGGTCGTAAACGGCAAGCCCATCGATGCTCAGGCGCACTCCTTGAACGACCATGACGTGATCGAACTGGCCGGGGTCAAGATGGAATTCTTCTTCAAGACCTGAGATCCAGGTCTCACCAAAGCCCGCCCGGAGGAGGGAGCTTGAAGCAGCACATCGTCCGGATCGCGCTCGGTTTGCTGGTCGTGCTGGTATTCGTAGGTCATGCCGCCAAGTTCTACCAGGTCGGCTTCATTACCCAGCTCGACAACATCATCTACGATTACCGGCTGCAGCTGACTATGCCGGCCACGGTCGATGACCGCATCGTGATCCTGGACGTCGATGAGCGCAGCCTCGACCCGCGCGCCCTGGGGCGCTGGCCTTGGGGTCGCGACAAGATCGTCGCGCTGATGCAGAAGCTTTTCGACAAGTACGGGGTGGTGCTCATCGGGCTCGACGTCGTGTTCGCCGAGCCGGACGAGAGTTCTGGCCTGCCGGTGCTCGAGAAGCTGGCCAAATCCAGGCTCAAGGACGTCGGCCCGTTCCAGTCGGCGCTGAAGGAGCTGCGCCCAGAACTCGACTATGACGCGATATTCGCAAGGTTCCTCCGCGGGCGACCGGTCGTTCTCGGCTATTACTTCAGCAGCGAGGAGAACGCGGTGAAAAGCGGCGCCATCCCCGAGCCGGTGCTTCCCGCAGGTACCTTCGCGGGCAGGCCCATCGCGTTCACGACGTGGAAGGGCTACGGGAGCAATCTGCCGGAGTTCCAGGCGAACGCCGCCAACGCCGGACACTTCAATCCGCTGGTCGATCCCGACGGCGTGTCAAGGCGCGTGCCGATGCTTGCGGAATTCAACGGCAACTACTACGAGGCCCTGTCGCTCGCTGTCGTGCGCTTGTACCTGGGCATGGAGGGGGCGGCGCGCACCAGAAGCAATACCGTTACCCTGCCCAAAGTGATTCCAGGGATTGCCCCCGAGCGCTTCATCACCAAGGGTTATCCAGGCCTGGAGTGGCTCGAAGTTGGGCCGCTCAGGATCCCGGTGGACGAAAACGTCAGTGCCCTGGTGCCTTACCGCGGTCCGAAAGGCAGCTTTCCCTATATTTCGCTAGCCGACGTCTGGTTCGACAAAGCCCCGGCGGAAAAGCTCAAGGGCAGGATCGTTCTTGTCGGCACCTCGGCGCCCAGCTTGGTTGACCTGCGCTCGACGCCGGTTGCGGAAGTCTACCCCGGGGTGGAAGTGCACGCCAACGTCATCGCAGGTATGCTCGACGGCAAACTCAAGCAGAAGCCGCCGTACATGCTCGGAGCTGAGGTGATCTTGCTCGTCATCGGCGGGGTCGTACTGTCGCTGCTCATCCCGATGCTGGCACCGCTTTGGGCCACGGCCGCTGCCGTGGTAGGCACGGCTCTGATCACCCTGATCAACCTGGGGGTTTGGTCGTATGCGGGATCAGTCTTGCCGCTCGCCGCATCGATCCTGATGACGGCGACTCTTTACACGGTCAACATGGCTTATGGCTACTTCGTCGAGGCACGTTCCAAGCGCCAATTCACCGAACTGTTCGGGCAGTACGTTCCGCCCGAGCTCGTGGACAGGATGGCCGAAGACCCCGAAAAGTACACCATGGAGCCGCACAACGCCGAGCTCACCATCCTGTTTTCCGACGTGCGCGGCTTTACCGGCATTTCCGAGGCGCTCAGCCCCGAACATCTGCGCGAGTACATCAACGAGTATCTGACCGGGATGAGCACCATCATCCGCAGCAAGTACAAGGGTACGCTCGACAAGTACATCGGCGACGCGATCATGGCGTTTTGGGGAGCGCCGGTGGACGACCCGGATCACGCACGCAACGGTGTGCTCGCTGCGCTCGAAATGCAGCGCGAATGCATGGCAATGAACCAAAGGTTCGCCAATCGTGGCTGGCCGCAGCTCAAGATCGGCGTTGGCGTAAATTCCGGCGGCGTGCGCGTCGGCGACATGGGGTCTCAGGTGAGAAGGGCGTACACTGTGATGGGTGATCCGGTCAATGTCGCCTCCCGGCTCGAAGCCCGCACCAAGCACTACGGCGTGGGAATCCTTGTGGGCGAGGCCACGAAGGCGGCTGTCAGAGACGTCGTGTTCCGCGAGGTCGACCGCATAAAGGTGAAAGGCAAGGACGATGCAGTGACTGTTTATGAGCCTGTTGGCTTGGAAGTCGAGATCGATAGGAAGACCCGGGACGAGCTGAAGCTCTGGAACCAAACTCTCAAGTCATACCGAGCACAGCACTGGGATGATGTGGAGGTAAACCTCCTCAACCTGCAGCGCATGAATTCCGGCTGCAGCCTCTATGAGCTATACGCCCGGGAAGTGACAACCAAGCGCCGCAACCCGCCGCCGGCCGACTGGAACGGCGTGACCGTGTTCGACGAGAAATAGCGATGGGCGCCAGTCCATGAAGCTGCGGATCCTGGGGTGCAGCGGCGGAATAGGGGGCCGGCACCTGCGCACCACGTCCATGCTCCTCGACAACGATATCCTCGTCGACGCCGGGACGGGGGTCGCCGACCTCTCGCTTACCGAGCTCTCCCTGATCGATCACGTCTTCCTCACCCACTCGCACCTCGATCACATCGCGAGCATTCCGTTCATGGTCGATACTGTCGGCGGAATGCGCAACCAGCCACTGACGCTTTGGGCAGTTCCAGGAACGCTGGAAATCCTCCGCGATCACATCTTCAACTGGAGCATCTGGCCCGATTTCGCGCAAATCCCGAGCCCCGAAAAGCCGTTCCTTCGCTACCGGGAGATCCAAGTCGGCGACACGATCGAGCTTCAGAAGCGCAGGATCACGGTGCTGCCTGCCAATCACGTCGTGCCGGCGGTGGGTTATCACCTCGACTCCGGCAAGGGAAGTTTGGTTTTTACGGGCGACACCACCACTAACGACCCGCTCTGGGCGGTGGTCAACAAGATTTCCAACCTGAAGTATCTGATCATCGAAACCGCTTTCTGCAATCGCGAAAAGGAGCTGGCGGTCACTTCGAAACACCTTTGCCCGAGCATGCTCGCCGAGGAGCTCGCAAAACTCGAGCGTACCGCGGAGATCTACATCACGCATCTGAAGCCCGGTGAAATCGAGCTCACGATGCAGGAAATCGAGGAGGATGCGGGCCAATACCGGCCGCGAATGCTGCAAAACGGCCAGGTTTTCGAGTTTTGATGAAAGAACAAGCGGAGCCGCCGGCATTCATGATGAGCTAGGAACAGTCGATGTGCGCAACCACGGTACGCGTTGAAACGCTTATGGCCCTTGAGCCTATCGCTTCGCTGTCCGAAGCCACGCTCAGGGAACTGGCCGGCTTGTGCCGCATGGAGAGGGTGAGCAAGAATTCCGATCCCTTTCGCGAGCGCGGTATCGCGGGCCAGACCGTGTATCTCGTGAAGGGCAAGCTGGCGCTCGCCTATCCCGACGGCTCCTCGACGGTGCTGTCAGGCGGCTCCGATGAGGCGCGAACTCCGCTCGGTCGGCGTGGCGCAATGTTCACAAGCGCCACGGCGGTCACCGATGTCGAGCTGGTACGCATAGACGATGAACTGCTCGATATCATGGTGACTTGGGATCAGCTCGCTGCCACCAATCTCCCCGCCCGGCGGGAAGCGAACGGAGGCGGACACTCGCCGCTCGCCGACTGGAGCATCCTGTCGGGAATGTTCAGCGTAAACAACCTCAAATACGGCGCATTCGCGCAGCTGCCGTCGGCCCATATCGACGAGCTGCTGCGGCGCTTCAAGCGCATCGAAGTCAAGAAGGGAGATGCAGTCATTCGCGAGGGCGCCGAAGGAGATTTCTACTACGTCATCGAAACGGGCAGGTGCAGGGTCGAGCGCATGATCGGCGGCGTGTCGATGTTCCTTGCGGAACTGAAAAGCGGCGACGCCTTCGGCGAGGAAGCGCTCGTTTCGGAGGCCAAGCGCAACGCAACCGTCCTGATGAAATCCGATGGCGTGCTGCTCCGGCTCGCCAAGAAGGATTTCAACGAGCTGCTCCGCGAGCCGCTGCTCCATCGCATTCCCGTGGAGGAGGCCCGCGAGAAGATCGCCAACGGCGGCCAATGGGTCGATGTGCGCTACCCGTCGGAATATCAATACGACAAGCTTCCGGACGCGATCAATATACCGTTGTCGGAGATCCGCAACGCCTTCGGCCTGCTGGACAAGGGCAGGGAGTACGTGCTCTATTGCCAGAGCGAACGACGCAGCGCCGCGGCGACGTTTCTCCTCGCCCAGCGAGGGTACCGCGCGTTCCTGCTCGCGGGAGGGCTTTGGGGAGACGCAAAGCGGGAGGAA
>VBDM01000044.1:0-461 GCA_005881355.1 Betaproteobacteria bacterium | reverse complement strand
TGGTGAAACTTTAAGGTGGATTGCCTATGAGCGCGGTATTGCAAACTCACCCGGGCGCGGCGGCTGACGTCAACAGCCGGCTGACGTTTCAAAAGAACCTCCAGATCGTCACCAACAAGATCCACGCTACCAGCAACGTGGACGAAATCATGCTGGAGGTCAGCGCCGACATCTGCACCCTGTTCAACGCCGACCGGCTGACGATCTACACCATCGGTGAGGACAAACAGACGATCGTCTCGAAGGTCAAGACCGGCCTCAATTCCTTCAAGGACCTGAAGCTGCCGATCGCCGAGCACTCGATCGCGGGCTATGTCGGGTTGTCGAAGAAGATGCTCAATCTGAAGGACGTCTACGACGAGGCCGAGCTCAAGTCCCACAACTCGCACCTGCGCTTCCTGCAGGAGGTCGACAAGCGCACGGGCTATCGCACCAAGCAGATGCTGGTCGCGCCGGTGGTG
>VBDM01000050.1:9146-9905 GCA_005881355.1 Betaproteobacteria bacterium | reverse complement strand
ATTGCTCGCTAGCTCTCTCGGTAGACTTGGCCAGAAAGGAGGAAGTGATCGCGATGGCACGCCAATCGATCGAGCCGATGGAGGTAGTATTCGACGTTGCCGATTGCGTATCTTTCTTACCGGTTAAGGTTTTGCATGAGAAAGCTCTTCGCAAGGGCGCCTAACTTTAGGTGGAGCGGACGCGCGATGAAGCCGCGCGCCGCTCACCATAACGTTGGGCGTCAAAGTCATGGAGGTCACGCACGTTGGTTGTAAAGTGTCTTACTTCGAGAATCTGAACGAAGGCGAATCTACGCACACTGAATAGTTCGAGAGGAAATAGACGAGTGATCTACAAAGGTAGCTGTCATTGCGGGAAAATCACCTTCGAAGCGGAGGGCAATCTCGAAAGAGTCATAGAGTGCAACTGCTCTATCTGCAGTAAGCGAGGCTCACTTCATTGGTTTATCCCGCGTGAGAATTTTCGCTTACTCACACCCGAAGATAACTTCTCGACCTACACGTTCAACAAGCACAAAATCAAGCATCGCTTCTGTACAACGTGTGGGTGTGCGCCTTTCGGTGAAGGCGTGGCCCCGTCAGGCAAATACATGGTCACCGTCAACGCTCGTTGCTTGGATGGCGTCGACTTAACCACTCTCAATATGGGGCATTTCGATGGCCGCAGTCTCTGAGCGCATGACGCCCAACCCTCCGCTCGTTCGGACCGTCCGCCTGCGGCGTCCGGCCGCACAGCTTTCTCGTTAGAGGGCACGGTGT
>VBDM01000050.1:0-9113 GCA_005881355.1 Betaproteobacteria bacterium | reverse complement strand
CCTTGCGGTCGGTGTGGAGTTCGTTCGCCGCTCTCTCGGGGTCATGCCCCAGGTTGGCGGCGAACACCCTCGGATGGGAACGCACAACTTCCTTTTGAAGCTTGGGGACTCTATCTTTCTTGAGGTTATTTCGCCAAATCCGAACGTACCAAAGCCCGAAAGACCACGGTGGTTTGAACTTGATAGGCTTGAATCAAACACACCACCCAGGCTCGCCACATGCGTAGCGCGTACCGCCGACGTTCACTCAGCTCTCGCTATGTGTTCTGAACACTTGGGGAAGGTCGAGCCCATGAGCCGTGGTCAATTGAATTGGCTCATGACTATACCAAGCGATGGCAGCCTTCCTTTCAATGGCATTGCGCCCACGCTCATTGAATGGCACACAGAAGCTCATCTGGCCACTAAGCTACAAGATGTTGGCTGCTCCTTCGTCAGGCTTGAAGCCTTTCATTCCGAGGCGCAGAGAATTTCGGCACTGTTGAAATCCATTTCTGTTGAGGGAGAAATCTCCGTTGCCCCGCTACCAGCGGGGGCACAACCCTACTTGGTAGCTTATATCCAAACCCCGAGTGGGCTCAGGAAACTATGTGCCCCCTAACTTTAGTATATGGACTCCTCCCGCGACACAAGAGAAACGCCGTAGGTAGGTCAACGCGGGAATCGGTTGCAGTCGTATATCCGGCATCTAGTGTGAGCATCTTGGTGCTCGTGCCGACATGGAATCTGCGCACGGGTAGCCACACGTTCTGAGCGATCGAGCATCGATCAGCAGAGTTATCGGCTTTCACCCGTGCTGGTCCGACCGTTGTTGCCATGATGGGTGGGGTTTCTCTTCGCAAACCGCGGTAGGGAATCTTGGGTGTCAGTCGACCCGTGGCGTGATGGGCGCCAGTTGAGTCTGATACTTCTCGTGCTTCACCCATACCGCCCAGGCGATACGGGCGAGTTTATTAGCCAGCGCACAGGCGGCTTTGTTGTGATTGGTGCGGGCCTGGACCTCCAGCGCCCAGCTCTTGAGCCGGTCGATTTGCCGTCCGGCGCGGCGTGCGACCGTGGCCGCGCGCAGGATCGAGCGTGCCCCGTGGGTGAGCAGCGTTCGGATGTAGCGATCGCCGCGCTTGGAGATGCGCCCCAGGTAGCGAGTGTTGCCCGAGGAATATTCCCGCGGGGTGAGCCCGAGGAAACTCGAGTAGCGCCGCCCCGAATCGAAGCTGCGTGGATCGGCCACTGCGGCCACCATGGCGGTACTGGTGAGAAGGCCAATGCCGGGAACGCTCAGCAACACCTGGCAGGCGGGACTTTCCTTGGCGAGGGCCGAGAGCTGTTGTTCCAGTTGTCCGATGCGCGCCTCCATCAAGCGGATTTCCTCCAGGACCAGGCGCATCGAGGGCCGCAGCATCGCGGGCAGTCCCGAGCGCTCGTCGGCGAGATAACGGGCGATCTGCGCCAGGCCTGTAGCGGCCCCTTCAGGCACCACCAGTCCGAACTCGCGGCAGAAGCCCCTGAGCGTGTTGATGCGGCGCGTGCGTGTGCTCATCCACCCTGAGCGGGTGCGGTGCAGCGCCTGTAGCGCCTGCTGCTCGATCGACTTCACCGCGACCGGACGGATGTCGTTGGCACGCGCAGCCTCAAGGAGCGCTTGCGCATCGGCCGCGTCGGTCTTGTTCCTCTTTACGTAGGCGCGCACGTACTGTGCGGGCAAGAGCCGCACTTCGATGCCCCGAGCGCGAAGCGTCCTGGCCCAGTGGTGCGCCGAGCCGCAAGCTTCCATCACCACCCGATCCACTTTGCGGTTATCGAACCAGCGCTCGAACTGCACTCGGGTGAGGCGTGCCCGCTCGACGATCTTCCAGCGCGCATCGGCCCGCGCGAGCTCGAAGACATTTTTTGCAAGGTCAACAGCAACGGTAGTAGCATTCATTTCGGACTCCTCCTGTCTCTGGTTTCGCTGACGCCACCCAATGACTCAGCTTGGCACCATGATGCCGCAGAAAGAGCGGGAGGAGTCCATCCCATCATTCGAGAGCGGACGCAGGGGCATGCGGCCGCGCGCCGCTCAACGCGAACGTTAGCGGCCTTGAATGGCTAAGCCACGTCACACCGTCGTTGTCGGAGGCGGCATCGTTCATCTCGATCCTTACGCCGGTCTTATTATCATGACGCTCTTCGGCGCTTACCGGCCCCGAAAATGAGGAGACCCGCAAATGACAATCGAACTCGATCACCTCATCGTGTCCGCGCGAAACCAACGGGTCTCGGCCAAGCTTCTCGCGGACCTTCTTGGTGTACGCTGGGCGGAAACCGGAGCCGGACCGTTCTCTCCCGTGTACGTCAACGACGGCTTGACCCTCGACTAGGCTTCAACGGACGGAGGTTCTATTCTATAGTGCAACGAGTAGGAACAATCCGGAGGAGCACATGAATACGAAACGGTGGTTGCTGGCGAGCGTGGCTGTGTTTGTCGTGATCGGAGTGCTGGAATTTCTCATCCACGGTGTACTCCTGTCAGACATGTACAAACAGACGGCTTCGCTGTGGCGATCGGAAGCTGAGATGCAGAAAATGATGTGGGTGTTCTGGGTGGGGATCCTGGTATTTGCACCATTCTTCGCGCTGATCTACGTGAAGGGCTACGAGAAAGGCAAGCCTGGTCTAGGGCAGGGGTTTCGTTACGGTCTGTATGCGGGAGCCATGTTGTCCGTGATGAACAGCTTTGGCTGGTACGTGCTTCTGCCAATCCCGCTTGCGCTCGCGTTCTATTGGTTCTTGGCGATTATGGTGGAATTCATCGCCGCGGGCGTTGCGGCGGGTTTGATTTACCACGAATAATTTCTCGGGGACGCCCCGCAAGCGCTCTGCCCCTGAGCGCGGTCGTTTGGCTTTCATTTGGTTCGAAGGAGACGTGCTTATGTGGAATGAGTTTGCCAGACTGTGGCGCGAATACCGGGGTTTTGCGCTGTTTGTCGTTTTGATGATTGTTTTCCGCAGCGCCGTGGCCGATTGGAACACCGTCCCCACGGGTTCGATGAAGCCGACGATCATCGAAGGCGACCGGATATTCGTGAACAAGCTCGCCTACGACCTGAGGATTCCGCTCACCTACATCTCGATCCACAAGTTCGGCGACCCCGGGCGCGGGGACATCGTCGTCTTCGATTCAAAAGCCGCCGAAACCCGTCTTGTGAAGCGCGTGATCGGCCTGCCGGGGGACGTCGTCGAGATGAGAAACAACCTCCTGACGATCAACGGCATCGGGGCGCGATATTCCAATGTCGAGTACACGGCCGACGCGATATTCGCGATCGAATCCTACGGCGGCATGACGCACCGGATCGAGCTGGCGCCCGCCGGGGTGAGCCGTTTCAGCTCGTTCGGCCCCGTCAAGGTGCCGGAAGACCATTACCTGGTGCTGGGCGACAATCGGGACAACAGCGCCGATTCGAGAGTCCGCGGGTTCATCCCTCGCGGGGAGATCGTCGGCGACGCAAGAACGGTCGTGCTCTCGATCGACTATGACCGCTATTACCTGCCAAGAATGGACAGGTTCTTGCGCAACCTGTGAGAGCCGACCCCTTGTTCGAGAGGGACGCGCGACGGGAGCGCCCATGGGACGCCGTATCGCAGAGAAAATTTGCAAATAGCCGAGACATATCCGGAGCCACTATCGGCGCTAATGGCGCAGGCGACCTGCACGCCCCGCCCGCCGGGCGGTAGAATCCTTCCATGAACGCTCCGGTGGACATCAAATCCTACATGCTCGAAGTCGGTCGCCGGGCGCGCGCCGCCTCGCGCGAGCTCGCCCGCGCCGACACCGCGGCCAAGAACCGCGCGCTGGTCGCCGGCGCCAAGGCGGTGAGGCGCGATGCGAAGAAGCTCCTCGCCGCGAACGCCGATGACGCGAAGGGGGCGCGTGTCGCGGGCAAGGACGCGGCATTCATCGACCGTCTCACGCTGACCGAAAAGAGCATCGAGGGCATGGCGCAGGGCCTGGAGCAGGTCGCACAGCTCCCCGATCCGGTCGGCGAGGTCACCGAGCTTCGCGAGCAGCCTTCGGGCATCAAGGTCGGGAAAATGCGGGTGCCGCTCGGGGTGATCGGCATCATCTACGAATCGCGCCCCAACGTCACCGCCGACGCGGCGGCGCTGTGCCTCAAGGCGGGCAATGCTTGCATCCTCCGCGGAGGATCGGAAGCGGTCCGCTCCAACCGGGCGATCGCCGCCTGCGTGCACGACGGCCTGCGGGCGGCGGGCATGCCGGAGGCCGCGGTGCAGGTGCTCGAAACCGCCGACCGCGCCGCGGTCGGCATCCTCCTTTCGATGAACGAATATGTCGACATCATCGTGCCGCGCGGCGGCAAGGATTTGATCGAGCGCGTGATGCGCGAATCGCGCATCCCGATGATCAAGCACCTCGACGGGGTCTGCCACGTCTACATCGACGAGCGCGCAGACATCGACAAGGCGATCCGCATCGCCGACAACGCGAAGACGCAGCGCTACGGCGTGTGCAACGCCATGGAGACGCTGCTCGTCAACGAAGCGATCGCGCCGAAGGTGCTGCCCGCGCTCGCGAAGATCTACATCGACAAGGGCGTGGAGCTGCGCGGGGACGAAGGCGCGCGCAAGCTCGTTCCGCAGATGAAGCGCGCGACCGAGGAAGACTGGTACACGGAGTACCTCGCGCCGATCCTGGCGGTGCGCCTGGTGCCCGATCTCGATACGGCGATCGCGCATATCGGCAAGTACGGGTCGCAGCATACCGACGCGATCGTCACCGAGGACGAGGCGCGCGCGAGGCGCTTCCTTCGCGAGGTCGATTCGAGCTCGGTGATGGTGAACGCCTCGACGCGCTTCGCAGACGGATTCGAGTACGGCCTCGGGGCGGAGGTCGGCATCTCCACCGACAAACTGCACGCGCGCGGCCCGGTCGGCCTCGAGGGCCTCACCTCGCAGAAGTACGTGGTCTTCGGCAGCGGCCAGATTCGCGCTTGAGGCAAGCCTGAAGAACCTCCCGACCGCCGCCGGGCCGCTTCGTTCGGCGAAAGTGCCCTGTGGCGCGGGGCGCGGATGAGCGCCCCGATCGGCATCATGGGCGGCACCTTCGACCCCGTGCACTTCGGGCACCTGCGCCTTGCGCAGGAGGCGGCCGAGATCCTGGGCCTTGAGCGCGTGCGCTGGGTGCCCGCCGGCCAGCCCTGGCACCGCATTGCGCCGCTCGCGGCCGCCGCGCACCGCTTGAAGATGGTGCGCCTCGCGATCGAAAAGAACGCCCTTTTCGAGCTCGACGACGCGGAGATCCGCCAGACCGCCCCCGGCTACACCGTCGAAACGCTCGAACGGCTGAGAGGCGAATTCGGCGCAAAGCGCTCCCTCGTGCTTCTCCTCGGCACCGACGCCTTCCGCAATCTCACCGCGTGGCAGCGCTGGCCCGATCTTTTCGGCCTCGCGCACATCTTCGTCGCGCAGCGGCCCGGACACTCGCTCACCCCGGGCGGAATGCCCGCCGCGCTCGCCGCGGAATGGCGCAAGCGCGCCGGCACCCCCGATGTCCTGCGCGAGCGGCCGGGAGGAAGCGTCGCCACCTACGGCACCACGGCGCTCGACATCTCGGCGAGCGCCATCCGCGCCCACTTCGCCCAGGCCCGCAGCCCGCGTTATCTCCTGCCTTCGGCCGTGCTCGACTACATCGAGGCGCACGGACTGTACGCCAAGGAGAACGGCGCGCCCGGATGATAGACGTTCGCAGGCTCCAGAAGGCCGCGGTCGGGGCGCTCGAGGACATCAAGGCCCGGGAGATCGAGGTCTTCGACGTCGCCCATATCACCTCGATGTTCGACCGCGTGATCATCGCGAGCGCGGACTCCGCCCGGCAGTTGAAAGCCCTCGCGAGCCACGTACAGGAGAAGGCGAAAGCGGCTGGCGCTCGCGTCTACGGGGCGGAAGGCGAGGGCGGCGGCGATTGGGCGCTCATCGATCTCGGTGACATCGTCGTGCATATCATGCAGCCGGCGGTGCGCTCGCACTACAATCTGGAGGAGCTGTGGGGCCAGTCCAAGCCCCGCAAGCCGCGCGCCAGGCGCCGCGCCGCAACGCGCGCCAAATGAAGCTGATCGTGGTCGCGGTGGGTACCCGGATGCCCAGATGGGTCAACGAGCCTTTTGACGAATACGCGAAGCGCATGCCCCGAGGCCTGAGGATAGAGCTCGTCGAGGTCCGCCCCGAGCCCCGCTCGGGCGGCAAATCGACCGCCCAGCTGCTCCAGGCGGAAGCCGGGCGCATCGAGCGCGCGGTGCCGCGCGGGTCCTTGCGCGCGGCACTCGATGAGCGCGGGCGCGAATTCAGCACGGCGGAGCTCGCGCGCTGGCTCGACGCGCGGCGTCTCGAGGGACGCAATACCGCCTTTCTCATCGGCGGCGCCGACGGCTTGGCGCCCGCGGCGAAAAGCGGCGCTGAGCTGGTTCTGCGCCTGTCCGCGATGACGCTGCCGCACGGCCTCGCGCGCGTGCTGCTCGCCGAGCAGCTCTATCGCGCGGCCTCGATCCTCAACCACCTGCCGTACCATCGCGAATGAAGCCCGCTCCGGCGAAACCGAAGATCTACCTTGCCTCGCGCAGCCCGCGCCGGCGCGAGCTCCTGAAGCAGATCGGCGTTTCGTTCGAGGTGCTGGTGCTGCGCGAGCATCCCGCGCGCGGCTCCGACGTCGACGAGTCGCTGCGGCCGGGGGAATCACCCGACGATTACGTCCGCCGCGTGTGCAGGGCCAAGGCGGACGCGGGCTGGCAGAGGACCGTGCAGCGCCAGCTGCGCAAGTTCCCGGTGCTCGCAGCGGACACCGTCGTCTGCGCCGACGAGAAAATTCTCGGCAAGCCCGCCGACGGCGCCGACGCCGCGCGGATGCTGCGCCTCTTGTCCGGACGCGAGCACCGCGTGCTGACCGCGGTCGCGCTCAAATTCGACGAGCGCGCCGAGCTCGTCGTGAGCGAGAGCCGGGTTCGCTTCTGCGAGCTCGCGGAGGCCGAGATCGAAACCTACGTCGAGAGCGGCGAGCCGACCGACAAGGCGGGCGCCTACGCGATCCAGGGCCGCGCGGCGGCGTTCGTCACCGAGCTGCACGGCAGCTATTCCGGGATCATGGGGCTGCCGCTGTACGAGACCGCGCAGCTGATCGCGAAATTCAAGACCGGGCGATGATGAACTCGCTCCAGGCGGGGAAACTGAGGCGTCAGCCGAGGTCCGGGAATCAAAGCAGGCCGCGCGGCCTTACCGCGGGGCCTGCCCGTATATGACCGAGGACATCCTCATCAACTGCACGCCGCAGGAGACCCGCGTCGCGGTGATGCAGGCGGGCGTGCCGCAGGAACTGCACGTCGAGCGCGCGGCGAGCCGGGGTCTGGTGGGGAACATCTACGTCGGACGCGTCGCGCGGGTGCTGCCCGGCATGCAGTCGGCCTTCATCGAGATCGGCCTGGAGCGCGCCGCGTTCCTGCACGTCGCCGACATCTGGGAGGAGCGGCAGAGCGCCCCCGGCGCGCCCGGCAAGCCGATCGAGAAAATACTCGCCGACGGCCAGTCGTTGCTCGTGCAGGTGATCAAGGACCCGATCGGGACCAAGGGCGCTCGCCTTTCGACCCAGATCTCGATCGCCGGGCGGCTGGTCGTCTATCTTCCCCAGGATCCCCACATCGGCATCTCGCAGCGGATCGAGGACGAGACCGAGCGGCAGCTGCTGCGCGACAAGCTGCAGCAGCTGCTGCCCGAAGGCGAGTCCGGGGGCTTCATCATCCGCACCGTGGCCGAGAACGCGACCGATGCGGAGCTGCGCGGGGACATCGAGTACCTGCGCAAGCTCTGGCACGGCATCCGCGGCCGCGCTTTCACTTCGCCCGCGCCGACGCCGCTCCACCAGGACCTGTCGCTCGCGCAACGGGTGCTGCGCGACATCGCGGGCGATGGCACCGGCCGAATCGTCGTCGACTCGCGCGAGAACTTCCAGAAGCTCCAGGCGTTCGCCACCGAATACACGCCCAAGGTGCTCGCGAAGCTCGAGCACTATACGGGGGAGCGGCCGCTCTTCGACCTGCACAACGTCGAGGACGAGATCGAGCGCGCCCTCGCGCGGCGGGTCGAATTGAAGAGCGGCGGCTACCTGATCCTCGACCAGACCGAGGCGCTGACCACGATCGACGTCAACACCGGCGGCTACGTCGGCATCCGCAATTTCGACGACACGATCTTCAAGACCAACCTCGAGGCGGCGCAGGTGATCGCCCGCCAGCTGCGCCTGAGAAACCTCGGGGGCATCATCATCATCGACTTCATCGACATGGAATCGGCGGACCACCGCGCCGCAGTGCTCGCCGAGCTCAGCAAGGCGCTCGCGCGCGACCGGACGAGGATCACCGTGAACGGATTTTCGGGGCTGGGCCTGGTCGAGATGACGCGCAAGCGCACCCGCGAGTCCCTGGAGCAGGTGCTGTGCGAGTCCTGCGCCGCCTGCGGCGGGCGCGGCGTCGTCAAGACGGCGCAGACCGTTTGTTACGAAGTCCTGCGCGAGATCCTGCGCGAGGCGCGCCAGTTCAACGCGCGCGAATTCCGCATCCTCGCCTCGCAGTCGGTGATCGACCTGTTCCTCGAGGAGGAGTCGCAATCCCTCGCGATGCTCGGCGACTTCATCGGCAAACCGGTTTCGATGCAGGTCGAGACGAGCTACGGGCAGGAGCAATTCGATATCATCCTCATCTAGCCCATGGACAAGGAAAAGCTCTCGGCCCGGGAAGCTGCGCTCATCGCCGCGGCGCGCCGCGAAGCCGAGGCGCGCAAGGGATCGGCTCCGGCAGCCGTGATCCCGCGTGCCGCGGCGCCGCAGCCCGCGGCGCAGGAAAAGCCGATGGCGAGCCCCGCCGA
Organism: Betaproteobacteria bacterium; assembly: GCA_005881355.1. Classification (GTDB taxonomy): domain Bacteria; phylum Pseudomonadota; class Gammaproteobacteria; order Burkholderiales; family SG8-39; genus VBDM01. The sequence continues at coordinate 206 of VBDM01000050.1, read as the reverse complement.
GCGGCTGGCGCAGCTCATGGCCGAGGAGCGCGCCGAGACCGAGCGCAGGAAGAAGAAGATGCGGCGCTACGGGATCATCATTCCGGCGGCGATCATCGGGATCTTCGCCCTCTGGGCGCTGAGAGCGGGTTCGCGCCGCCGCTGATGCTTTCGCCGCGGCTTCGCAACGGGCATCCGCGGGGACTGGTCACGATGGAACCGCGATG
>VBDM01000049.1 GCA_005881355.1 Betaproteobacteria bacterium | reverse complement strand
TTGCCGGACGAATCGAACTTGAGAACCGGCGGCAGGCTTGAACCTGCGCAGCTGTCGTACTGGAACGGCGAGACTCCGGGCGGAATGTCCGGGTTCGCGCCGCACCGGTCCGCCACCCAGACCGATTCGCCGTCGTTGTCGATCGCGACCGCGTTCAGAGCTCCCCACTTCCTTCCCTCTGGGAGATTTCCCCACGGTGCAATGCTTTGATACGGATTCGGCAGATCGTTCGTTGGCAGGACATCGGCGACGGTTTGGTGCTGTACGGTGGTGGCGCAAGCGCCGCACAACGTTATCGCGGCAATAGTGATAAGCCGCAACAACTTCAATCGAAATGCGGATGCCATTAGACCACTCCTTGCAAATAGCCCTATAACCACTTCTCCCTACACTACATGATCCGGCGCCAGTTCGCACGGATGCGCGCCGGTCTCGATCTGGATCGTCGCGTGATGCACGTGATAGCGCGCGCGCAGCTCCTTGCAAGCCTCCGCCATGAACGCGTCGCCGGGATGCCCGCCGGGAATGACCAGGTGCACGGTGAGCGCGGTCTCGGTCGTGCTCATCGCCCAGATGTGCAGGTCGTGCACCTCGGTGACGCCCGCGAGCCTTGACAGGTAGGTGCGCACCACGCGGGGATCGATGTGCTCGGGGACGGCGTTCAACGCGAGCGCGACCGAATCGCGCAGCAGGCCCCAGGTGCTCCACACGATGGCAACCGCGATGACGAGCCCGGTGAGCGGGTCGAGCCACAGCCAGCCGGTGAAGAGGATCCCGATTCCCGCGGCGACGATGCCGAGCGATACCGCCGCGTCGGCCGCAAGGTGCAGGAACGCGCCGCGCATGTTGACGTCGTGCCGCCGATCGCGCGCGAACAGCATCGCGCTCGCCCCGTTGATCAGGATGCCGACGAGCGCCACCCCTATCACCGTTTCACCGGCGACCGGCAAAGGCTTCGCCAGGCGATTGATCGCCTCCCAGGCAATGCCGCCGGTCACCACGAAAAGGAGCGCCGCGTTCAGCAGCGCGACCAGGATCGACGAGCTGCGCAGACCGTAGGTGAAACGCTCCGAGGGCTCGCGCCTCGCCAAAGTGCTGGCGCCCCACGCCAGCGTCAGAGCGAGCACGTCGCTCAGATTGTGCCCGGCGTCGGCGAGCAGCGCCATGGAGTGCGCAAGCACTCCGTACACCGCCTCCACCAGCACGAAGGCGAGATTCAGCCCGATACCCAGCGCGAAAGCCCGGCCGGCATAGCGCGGATCGTGCGCACCGTGATCGTGGTCGTGGTCGTGTTTCACTGCGCCTGCCTTAGGCCAGGATACCCTGAATTGAGGCGACAGCGGATGCGTAGCGCGTGTCCGAGCGGAGCGGCTTCGGCGTCCCGCGACCGCGCATGCGCTCGGCGCGCGCGCGATCGAGCGGGCCGGTCTTCAGGCCGTCGAGCACCTCGTGCGCAGCCTGCGGCGCGTTGCACACCAGGATCATGTCGCAGCCCGCCGCGAGCGCCGCCTCGGCGCGCTGCACCACGCCCCCGGCGACGCTCGCGCCTTCCATCGAGAGATCGTCGCTGAAGATCATGCCGTCGAACGCGAGGCGGCCGCGCAGGATGTCCTTCAGCCATACCCGCGAAAATCCCGCGGGCCGGCCGTCCACCGCGGGATAAATTACGTGGGCGGGCATCACCCCGGCGAGTCCGTTCGCGATCAGGCCGCGGTAAGGCTGCAGGTCGGCCGCCTCGATCTCCCCGAGCCCGCGCTCGTCGACCGGAACATCGACGTGGGAATCCGCCTTGACGTGGCCGTGACCGGGGAAATGCTTGCCGACCGACGCCGCGCCGCCGGCGGTCAATCCGGCGACGAATGCGCCCGCGAGCGCCGCGATCACGTCGGGCTCGTCGGAAAAGGCGCGATCCCCGATCACGCTGCTCGAGCCGAAGTCCACATCGAGCACCGGCGCGAAGCTGAAATCGACTCCGTGCGAGCGCAGCTCCACCGCGATGACGTAGCCCGTCGCGTCGGCGAGGGCCCGGGCCTCGGCGGCGTCGATCTCCCAGCGCTCGCCGAGTGAGCGCATCGGCGGAATGCGCGTGAACCCTTCCTGAAAGCGCTGAACCCGCCCGCCTTCGTGATCCGCCGCGATCAGCAGCTCGGGGCGGCGCAGTGCGCGAATCCCGGTCGTGAGCGCGAGGAGCTGCCGCGGGGACTCGAAGTTGCGCGCGAACAGGATCACCCCGCCCGCTGAAGGGTGCCGCAGGCGCTCCCTTTCCTCCGCCGTGAGCCGCGGTCCGGCCAGATCGAGCATCACCGGGCCGAGCGTCATTTCCTTCTCCGACCCGTCGAAACGATTCCCTCGATCACGACGAAAGCGCAGGCCATGCCGATCTCGTCGGTGAGCGATACGTACACGTTCGAGATCCCCCGCCGCTTGAGCAGCGCGGCAAGCGGCTTGGAGAACTTCAGCGAAGGCTTCCCCGAGCGGGCATTCTCGACCCAGACGTTGTGCCAGTTGACGGGAAAATGGATGCCGGTGCCGAGCGCCTTGGAGAACGCCTCCTTGGCGGCAAAACGCTCGCCGAAGCGCTCGAGCGCGCGCTCGATCCGGCCGATGTCGCACAGATCGGTGCCGATGCCGAGGATCACTTTGCGTTTCCTTCCGTGCCGCCGCGCCGGATGGCGTCCAGATATTGCCGCACGGCTTCGGCGAGGCCGAGCTCCAGCGCATCGGCGATCAGCGCGTGGCCGATGGATACTTCCAGCACGCCGGGCACGACATGCAAAAATACCGGCAGATTGTCGCGATTGAGATCGTGGCCGGCGTTGACCCCCAGTCCGGCGCGTTGCGCCGCGCCGGCGGCATCCGCATAGCGGCCGAGTATCGCTGCCCGCTCTTTCGTGCAGAACGCGCGGGCGTACGGCTCCGTGTACAGCTCCACGCGATCGGCACCGAGGTCCCGCGCCGCCGCCATCGCCTCCGGAACCGGATCCATGAAGAGGCTCACGCGCACCCCGAGCGACTTCAGTTCCGCCACGATGGGCTTGAGCCGCGCGCGATCCGCGGAGAGATCCCAGCCGTGATCGGAGGTGAAAGCTCCGGTCTCGTCGGGCACGAGCGTGCACTGGTGCGGGCGCACGTCGCGCACGAACTCGAGCAGGCCGTGAAACGGGTTGCCTTCGATATTGAATTCGGTACCGGGCCGCTCGCGCAGGATCGCGGCAAGCTCGCGCACGTCGTGCGCGCGCACGTGCCGCCCGTCGGGGCGCGGGTGTACGGTGATGCCGTGCGCGCCCGCATCCAGCACCAGGTGCGCCGCCCGCTCCACGCTCGGAATTCCGATCGTGCGGGTGTTGCGCAACAGCGCGACTTTGTTGAGATTGGCGCTCAGCTGCGTCATTCGGGGTCCCTAGAGCGCCAGCAGATCCCTGAAGACCTGCCGGCTCTTGAGCGGCTGGTATTCCAGGCGATGGTTGATGAGCGAGCGCATGAGTGCCTTCGCCTGTTGCTGCGTCTGGGGATCGGCGTAGTCGTCGCGCGCCATGTCGAGAAGCGTGCGGCCGGACACGAGCGGCTCGACCGCCGCGCCCTTGACCTCGATCGGTCCGCGTTCGGGATCGTAAGTGTAGGTCTTCGCAGGATCGACCGCGCTGCCATTTGCGCTGTCGCGCTCGAAGGTCATCGCGTAACCGAGCTCCTTGAGCAGCGCTTTCTCGAAGGAGCGGAGCGCCGGCGCCGAGCCGGCCTCGGACGCGAGCCGCGCGAGGGCCTCCTGGTAGCGCAGGAACAGGGCGTCATGCGGATCTTCGCGCGGCAGGAGACGCAACAGCAACTCGTTCAGATAAAAGCCGCACAACAAAGCCTCGCCGCGCAGCAACGGCTGCCCCCCGGTCCACTCGGCGCGGGCGAGCGTGCGCACCTCGCCCTTGCCGAACCAGGAGAGAGCCAGGGGCTGGAAAGCGAGCAACACGCCGCGCAACGCCGATCGAGCGCCGCGCGCTCCTCGCGCGACCATGGAGACCCGGCCGAAGCCGCGGGTGAATACCTCGACGAGCAAGCTCGTTTCACGATACGCGTAGCCGTGAAGGATGAATGCCTCGCGGCTCTCCTGCCGGGTCCGCTCAGCCATATCCGAGCCGTTTTACGCTGGCCTCGTCGTCGGTCCAGCCACGGCGCACCTTGACCCATACTTCCAGGTAGACCTTGCCACCGAAAAGCTTTTCCATGTCGAGGCGAGCTGCGGTCGCAATGCTCTTCAGCTTCCCGCCGCCCGATCCGATGATGATCGCCTTGTGTCCTTCCTTTTCTACCACGATCGAGGCGTGGATGCGCCGCAGCCGCCTCTCCTCCTCGAACTTCTCGATCTCCACGGCGCAGCCATAGGGGAGCTCCTCGCCAAGCAGGCGAAACAGCTTTTCGCGAATCAGCTCGGCCGCCAGAAAGCGCTCGTTCCGGTCGGTGAGGTCGTCTTCGCCGTGCACGGCCGGTCGTTCCGGCAAGTAGCGCTCGAGCGCGCGCATCAGCTCGTCGAGCCCCTTGCGCCTTCGGGCGCTGACCGGGACGATTTCGGCAAATTCGGCCTCTTTGGCGGCCTTCTCGAGGAACGGCAGCAGACGCCCGGATTCGCTCGAGTCGATCTTGTTCACGACGAGAACGAGGGGCAACCCGGCCGGCACGAGTTTCAGGAGCGCCCGATCTTCGGCACCGAAGCGTTCCACTTCGACCACCAGCAGCACGACATCGATTTCATCGAAGGCCCCGCGCACCACCCGATTCATCGCGCGGTTGAGCGCGTTGCCGTGCCGCGTCTGGAAACCCGGGGTGTCGACGAAAATGAACTGGGCGGTCGCGGTGGTGCGCACGCCGCGAAGGCAATGCCGGGTGGTCTGCGGCTTGCGCGAGGTGATGCTGAGCTTCTGTCCCAGCAATGCGTTGAGCAGCGTGGATTTTCCGACGTTGGGGCGCCCGATCAGCGCGATCGCGCCGCAGCGGAACGGCTCCGGGATCATCGCGACGCCGCCGCTCAACTGCGAATCTGCGCGAAGGCGCGCAACGCCGCTTCCTGCTCCGCGGTCCGACGGCTGCTCCCGCTGCCGGTGGTCCGCACCGAGAGCTCCGGGATCAGGCACTCGACCTCGAAACTCTGGCTGTGCGCCGCGCCGCGGGTCGCCACCACGGAATACTGCGGCAGCGCGATCTTTCTCGCCTGAAGCAGCTCCTGCAGAAGCGTCTTCGGGTCTTTCTCGAGCGTTTTTGGATCCAGGCCTGCGAGGAGCGGCTCGTACAGCCGCACTATGGTCCCCTGGGCCGCCGCGAACCCGCCGTCGAGAAAGATTGCGCCGATCAGCGCTTCGAGCGCATCGGCGAGAATCGAAGGCCGCGCGAACCCGCCGCTTCTCAGCTCGCCCTCGCCCAGCCGCAGGTGATCGCCCAGGCTCAGCGTTTGCGCCACCTGGTGCAAGGCCTCCTCGCGCACGAGGTGCGCACGCAGCCGCGATAGGTCGCCCTCGGGCAGCGCGCCGAAACGCCCGAACAGCTCCGCCGCGACCACGCAGTTCAAGACGCTGTCCCCCAGAAACTCGAGGCGCTCGTTGTGGGGCGCGCTGTGACTGCGGTGCGTGAGGGCTTGAGCGAGCAGCTCGGGCCGGGAAAAGCGGTACTTGATACGTTGTTGAAGGCGTTCCCGGTCCACGGATCCCGTCGGGGCGTGGGGTGAGTGCGCGGCGGAGCTCGTCGGCGATGCGCGGCTAGTTATTGCTGCTCGCCGCAAAATCGATCACGACACTGACGTTGCCGAAGAGCGAGATCCGCTTCGGATAGGAAAACGAGATCACGATGTCGTTGCCCTCCTTGGTGATCTCCAGGTCCTTGGCCGCGATCACGTCGATGTCGTCGATCTGCGCGCGCCGGTCGAATGCCTGGCGCACTTCGCCCACGGTGCCCTTGCCGGTGGTTTGCGCAACTCCAACGATCGCTTTTTTCACCGTGAAGTACTCGATGTAGGCGGGCGCGATCTTGAGGCCCCCTATCGCGACAACGACGATGACGACGCAGATCAGCGCCATTCCGAGCAGGGTAATGCCTCGCTGGTTTCTCATAGAACCCCCATCAGTGAAATCCCCCGAAACGCCGCGGCTCGCTGAAATTGAACCAAATGAAGAACGCCTTGCCGACGATGTTCTCGTCCG
>VBDM01000048.1 GCA_005881355.1 Betaproteobacteria bacterium | reverse complement strand
AGGGTCGGCACCATCGAGCCGGAGGGTATCTTGAACGGTTCGACCAGGAACGAGCGCAGCAGGAACACGATGAGGATGACGGGAAAAAAGCTCTTCGGATATTCGATCCACCAGGGTTCCTTGTCGTCCCCGCGGCGGTGTTTGCGGAAATAGACGGCGTCGGCGAGGGCAAACGCCCCCGTGAAGAGCAGCAGCACGAACAATATCAGGGCGAAATTCATTTGCTCTCCACCTGAAGTATCGCCAGGAACGCCTCCTGGGGTATCTCCACCGTCCCGACCTGCTTCATGCGCTTCTTCCCCGCCTTTTGCTTCTCGAGCAGCTTCCTCTTGCGCGTCACGTCTCCTCCGTAGCATTTGGCCAGCACGTTCTTGCGCAGCGCCTTGACGGTCTCGCGCGCGATGATATGCGAGCCGATCGCCGCCTGCACCGCCACGTCGAACATCTGCCGCGGGATCAGCTCGCGCATCCGCGAAACGAGTTCCCGGCCGCGGTACTGGGCGTTCTCCCTGTGCACCATAAGCGAAAGCGCATCGACCCGCTCGCCGTTGATGAGGATGTCCAGCTTCACCATGTCGGCGGCGCGGTACTCCTTGAATTCGTAGTCGAGCGAGGCGTAGCCGCGGCTCGCGGATTTGAGCTTGTCGAAAAAATCCATCACCACCTCGTTGAG
>VBDM01000047.1 GCA_005881355.1 Betaproteobacteria bacterium | reverse complement strand
TGGTGCGCTCCTCCTACCACGCCGACCGGCAGGCGCACGCGGCGGGCCTAGCCTAGGCGGTCGAGCCGGGAATTCTGAAGCTTCCGGTTCTCGCCCCGAGGTTTCGCTCCTACTGTGAGGAATCCGTGCTGGTCGGCCGGTCTTCGGTGATTTTTATACCGTTCCACCATAGCTGTTTTATCTCGCTCGGTTCCACCGTCAAAACGCCGCGGCCGTGTTTCCTGCCGTCCTTGAACTCGCCGCTGTACTTCGCCCCGTCGGCATAGGTGTAGGTCCCGTTGCCGTTCATCTTGTCGTTTTCGAATCGGCCGGCGTACGCGTCGCCGTTCGGCCAGGTGTAGGTGCCCTCGCCGTCCATCTGGTTGTTTTTGAACTCGCCGACGTAGCGATCGCCGTTGGTCCGGGCATAGCTGCCTTTGCCGTCCATCCGATTCGCTTCGAATCGCCCGGTGTAAACGTCGCCGCTCGCCCAAGTATACGTGCCCAGACCGTGGAAATTGCCGCTTTCAAATGCACCGGCGTACTTGGACCCATCGGCGTCGATATAAGTCCCCTCGCCTTGGTATGCGTTGTCCTTGAATCCTCCGGTGTATTTTCTGTTGTTCGGATACGCGAGGGTGCCGAACCCGCTTTTGCGTCCGTTCAGGAATTCGCCGGTATAACGCACGCCGTTGCCCCAATCGTAGTCGCCTTGCCCGGAAAAAGCGCCGTCAACGAACATGCCGGCATAACTCCGGCGCCCGTCCACGCTCCTTGCCCGGCCTGCGCCGTGCGCATAGCCGTTTTTACACGCGCCGCTGATATGCACCCATTCCACTGAATCCTTCTTTACTTTGCAGGCTTGCTTGATCGGCGGCGGCGCGGATCGCGGTGGGGGCGGCGCGGACCGCGGTGGAGCTGCCTCGGGCGGAGGAATCACCGGCGCCATAATCGGCCGCGCCGCGGGCTCCAACGTTCTTTGCGTGGATTTGATATCGGGCGGCTCCCTGACGGGCCCTTTCTCGGCTTTCCCGCCTCCGCCGGTCGCACAGCCGGCGAGCAGTGGAAAGATCAGAATAGCGAGGGTGCGGATAAGGTGATGCATGTTTTGGTCGTCTGCAGGTTGCTGGAACCAACATCGCGAGTGCCGGGCAGCCCTTCACCAAGGCGTCGCCGTTTAGTCGGGAGGCTGGACCGGCGCGGACGGCGCCGCCCCCGCTGTCGGTTTCTTGATCTTGACCTCCTGGACCGGTTTCTTCGCCTTGGGCGGCGGTGCTTCTTTCGGTTGGGCCGCGGCGGGAACGGCGTCTTGCGGCGCTCGCCGGCCCAGATCGCGGAACAGCACCCAACCGGTGCCGAGCAGTAGCGCAACCGCAATCGCAACAGCAACGAGCCAGTACCGGCGTTTGCTGTCCGTGTGTGTTTGATCGGCTGGAGGCTGCGGTATTGCCGGTGTGTGCGTGAGCGGGGGTTCTGTCTCTCGCGTAGGGGGCGCGGGCGCCGTATGCTCGGCTTCCGCGTCGGGCGGCCTAGCCGTTTCGAACTCCGTCGTCGCCACACGACTTGCCGGCGGCTCCATGGGGGTTATCGGTGCCGGTGCAGCCATCACCGGTTCCGAAGTTGTTGACGGCGGTTGCGCTCGGGCGGGCTCGGCAGGAACGGCAACAGAAGCGCGGTCCGCGGGCGTCTGGGCCGGCGCGATTTCTTTTGGCGGGGGTGCCTTCTTTGGCGCCTCGACGAATTTTGCAACACTCGGCTTCGGAAGATCGGGCTTGGTCGGCGAGGGTCGCGCCGGCCTCGCGGGTTTCGTCCTGGGTGCATCGGGATGCGAGACTCTTGCCTGGGCTTTGTAGACGTGATCGCCCAGGGCGATCGCACTGATCCTCAGGGTTGTGAAATATTGCCGGTGGCCGATCGTCCTCTGATAACCTTTGCGCCGCTTCTTTTTGAAAGTAATAATTTTTTCGTCGCGCCCCTCCCCGACCACCTCGGCGACCACGCGGGCGTTGGCGATGGTAGGATGTCCGACGGTGATATCATGATCGTCAGCGATCAGATACACCTCGCTGATCTCCACGGTGCCGCCCGACACGATCCCGAGCTTTTCAACCTTGACGACATCGCCGGGCGCGACCCGGTATTGCTTTCCACCGGTCTTGATGACTGCGTAAATCGCCATGAGTTTGAAGGTTCTTCAGCCAATTCTGTGGGTTGAAAGTACGCTATTGCGCGTTGCAAGGCAAGGATGTGTGGCCGCGCTCGTGATCCCGGCCGTCGCATCGGCCGCGGGCCTTTCCGACATCTCGAACCAGGACGCCGTAGCCGGATTGAAAGAGGCGCTCACCAGAGGATCCCGGGCCGCGGTGGCGCGCCTCGGAGTCGAGGACGGCTTTTTCAGGAACGACAGCGTCAAGATCGCGCTGCCGCCGTCCCTGAGAAGAGTCGAGGCGGTGATGCGCTCGATCGGCATGGACAGGCAGGCCGATGATCTGGTGCTGCGCATGAACCGCGCGGCCGAGGCGGCAGTGCCCGAGGCGAGGACGCTCCTCGTCGACGCAGTCAAGAAAATGAGCGTGCAGGACGCCAAAGGCGTGCTGACCGGCGGCGACGACGCCGCCACGCAATATTTCAAGCGCACGACCACCGAGCCGCTTGCGAAGCGCTTTCTGCCGATCGTGAAGAGGGCGATGGCGAAAGTGAAGGCCGCCGAGAAGTACAACGAGATCGCCGCAAGCGGGGCGAAGTTCGGCTTGGTGAAGGAAGAGGACGCGAACCTGGAGGACTACGTCACGCGCAGGGCGCTCGACGGCCTGTTCGTCACGATCGCGGGAGAAGAGAAGAAAATCCGCCAGGACCCGGCCGGCGCGGCGTCGGCGGTCATTAGGAGGGTGTTCGGAGCGCTCCGGAACTAGTGAGCGCTCGCCCGCGAGCGGCGCCGAACCCGGCCCACTAGAAATACACCCGCGTGCGCCCAGGCTCGCGCGAGATCTCGTAGAGCGCCGAGCGGGCCACGTTGGCCACCTTGCGCACGCCGGCGCCCGACAGCAGCGTTTCGCTCGCGTAATCGCCGTCCTCGTCGCATACCAGGCGCAGCTCTACGACCGAGAGACGCGCCGCGAACGCGCGCCTCAGGACGCGGTCGTTGAAAATCGCGAGCGCCGTCGCCGCCACGCGCTGCTGTGAGGGCTCGAGATACCGCGCCGGAACGAGCGTGCATACTATAGTCGGCCGACCGGTCTCGGTGGCGGCAGTGATCAGGCGGACAAAGATGTTCTCGAATTCGTCGGCGGCCGCGGCGAGCGTGTCGAGCGCATCGCGGACCGACTGCGCGGCGCCTTGCAGCAGGCCGCTCGTCTCGATAGCCCACCCGCCGTCGATGCAGATCCCGATATGGCTCGCGTCTCCCGGAATCGCCCGGACGTGCCCTTGCCGTAGCACCTGCGGAGCCTGCAGAACGGTGAGCTTCCAGGGGTTGCGCGGCCTGGGGACGAGCGCGCTCTCGGCCGGCCCGTCTCCGAGGTTGATGTTCTGCAAGGCGTCGCCGAGCAGCACAAGGTGCCGGATCAAATCGGGCGAGCTCTCGCCCCCCTGCTGGGAATCGGGTGTCATGTAGTCCCCTCTGTCACGACCGGCGGGATTTCTTGCTGGCGCCGTGTCGGTGCGTTTTTTACTGGGCGCTCAATGCGCCTTTTCCCAATTCTGTCCCGAACCCACGTCCACCACAAGCGGCACTTTGAGCTTCGCCACGCCGCTCATGAGCCCGGGCAGCTCGGCCCTGACGCGCGCGAGCTCGCCTTCCGGCGCCTCGAGCACCAGCTCGTCGTGCACCTGCATGATCAATTTGGTCGCGAGCTTCTCGCGGTCGAGCCAGCCGCGCACGGCGATCATGGAGAGCTTGATGAGATCCGCGGCCGTGCCCTGCATGGGCGCGTTGATCGCGGCGCGCTCGGCCCCGCCGCGGCGCGCGGGATTGGAGCTCTTGATCTCGGGGAGCCACAGGCGCCTGCCGAACACGGTCTCGACATAGCCGCGCTCGCGCGCGGTCCTGCGGACTTCCTCCATATACCGGGCGACGCCCGGGTAGCGGGTGAAGTAGCTCGCGATGTAGGCCTGCGCGGTGGCGCGCTCCAGCCCCAGCTGCTGCGCGAGGCCGAACGCCGACATCCCGTAGATCAGGCCGAAGTTGATCACCTTGGCGTAGCGGCGCTCCTCCGGTGTGACCTCCTTGAGGGACCGGCCGAAGACCTCCGCGGCGGTGGCGCGGTGGATGTCCTCGCCCGCCGCGAACGCGCGCAGGAGATTCTCGTCCCCCGAGATATGCGCCATGATGCGCAGCTCCACCTGCGAATAGTCGGCGCTCACGATTGCGTGCCCTTTCGGCGCGACGAAGGCTTCGCGGATGCGCCGCCCCTCGATGGTCCTCACCGGGATGTTCTGCAGATTGGGGTCGTTCGAGGCAAGGCGCCCGGTGACCGCGGTCGCTTGGCCGTAGTTGGTGTGCACGCGCCCGGTGCGCGGGTTCACCATCTTCGGCAATTTGTCCGTGTAGGTGGATTTGAGCTTCGAGATTTCCCGGTGCTCGAGCAGGATCTTGGCGAGCGGGTGATCGAGAGCCAGTTTCTCCAGCACGTCCTCGTCGGTCGAGGGCGCGCCCGAGGGCGTCTTCTTGACGACGGGCATTCCCTTTTTCTCGAAGAAAATCTCCGCGATCTGCTTGGGCGAGCCGAGATTGAAGGGTTGCCCCGCCTCCTTGTGGGCTTTTGCTTCCAGCTCGAGCATCTTCTGACCCAGCTCGCGGCTCATCGCCTCGAGCTGCGCCGCATCGATCAGCACGCCGTCGCGCTCCATCCTGAAAAGGACTTCGCGCACCGGCATCTCGATCGAACCGTAGACATAGGCGAGCTTTTCGTCGGCCTCGATCCTCGGAAGAAGCGCATGGTGGATCTGCAATGTCATGTCTGCGTCCTCGGCGGCATACGCCGCCGCGCGCGCGACATCGACCTGCTCGAAGGGAATGCGCTGGACGCCGGTGCCGGTCATCTCGTCGTACGTGAGGGTCTTCACGCCGAGGTGGCGGAAGGCGAGGCTGTCCATGTCGTGGCGCGCGTGGCTCTCCAGCACGTAGGATTCCAGCAAGCTGTCGTGGGCGACGCCCCGCAGCGCGATGCCGTGATTGGCGAGCACGTGCTCGTCGTACTTGACGTTCTGGCCGAGCTTTTTGTGCTTCGCGCTCTCGAGCCAGGGCTTGAGGATCGCGAGCGCCGGCTCGACCCCCAGCTGCTGCGGCGCCCCGGCGTAGTTGTGCGCAAGCGGAAGATAGGCCGCGTGGCCCGCGACCACGGCAAACGACATGCCCACGAGCTGCGCCTGCATCGGCTCCAAGCTAGTCGTCTCGGTGTCGACGGACGCGAGCTCGGCCGCTTCGAGCTCCTTCAGCCAGCGCCTCAGATCCGCTTCGGTAAAAAGGGTCTCATAACGGCGCTCGGGCGCCGTACTGGAAGGCAAGGTGCGTTGCGCCGGGGCTGGAGGCGCGTCCACGGCGCTCGGCGCGTCCTTGAGCCAGCTTTTGAATCCGAAGCGGGAGAACAATTCCGAGAGACGCTTCTCGTCCCGCGGGGCGAGTTTCAGCTCCTCCATCTCGAACGGCAGCTCCACGTCGCATTTCACCGCGAGCAAGCACCGGGCTTTCGGCAGCCAGTCGAGCGCCTTGCGCAGGTTCTCGCCCACTGCGCCGCCGATCTCCGGGGCATGCCGCATCACCTCTTCGAGCGAGCCGTACTCGGCGAGCCACTTCGCCGCGGTCTTCGGGCCGACCTTCTCGACGCCGGGCACGTTGTCCACGGCGTCGCCGACGAGGGTGAGGTAGTCGAGGATGCGCTCGGGCGGAACGCCGAACTTCGCCTTCACGCCCTCGGGATCGAGGCGCTCGTTCGACATGGTGTTGACGAGGGTCACGCGGTCGGTAACGAGCTGCGTGAGGTCCTTGTCGCCGGTGGAGATGACACAGTTCAATCCGCGCCTGTCCGCTTCGCGCGCGAGCGTGCCGATGACGTCGTCCGCCTCCACGCCTTCGATCTGCACGAGCGGCCAGCCGAGCGCGCGGATGGCCTCGAAAAGCGGCTCGATCTGGTTGCCGAGATCGTCGGGCATCGGCGGGCGGTTCGCCTTGTAGTCCGCGTACAGCTCGTCGCGGAAGGTCTTGCCTTTGGCGTCGAACACGCAGGCGACGTGGTCCGCCCTGTAGTCGGCGAGGAGGCGTCGCAGCATGTTGAGCACGCCGTAGATCGCGCCGGTCGGCTCCCCCGCGGCGTTGCGCAGGTCGGGCAACGCATGAAAGGCGCGATACAGATACGACGACCCGTCAACCAGCAGCAGCGTTTTTTCCAAGGAACTTAGATTCCGAAGCCTTTTGGCACCGCCTCGCAGGAGGCGCATGCGTCAGGCGAGGTCTGGAGGTTGTTCCGCATTATGTCAGAATTCGTCGAGGCGCCCGAGCGGATGAACGACATCCGCTCCGCCGTCAGCGTGTTCGGCAGCGAGCGACGGTTCTGATAGACTCGCGCCAAAAGGATTTTTGCCTCATGTTGCGTCGAATTCTTGCTTCCGCGCTTTTCGCGCTCGCGCTGCCGCTCGCGGCGCAGCAGCCGCCGAAGCTCGAACCGCTGCCGGAGCCGCCACCCCCTCCCCCGGGTGCCTCTGCGGACCAGCCGGGGGAGCCGTCGGTACGCATCGAGCCTGGGGCGAGCGAGCAGATAGACGAAAAGGTCATCGACGGCCAGCGCGTGGTGCGCGTCACCACGCCGTCGGGCCGGGAGTATTACCTGATCGAGGACCTGGGAGACGGCCCGGGCTTGAGGAACCAGAGCCTAGATCGCGGCGTGCGGGTTCCGCTCTGGGTGATCCGCCGGTTCTGACATCAGCGGCCGCGCGAGCGGGCGCGTCTGTGATCGCTGCGCCATCATGTCCGTTTTTACGCGCGTCACCGCCGAGGAGCTCTCGGCCTGGCTGAAACGCTACGCCATCGGCACGCTGATCGACCTGCAGGGCATCGCCGCGGGCATCGAGAACACGA
>VBDM01000418.1 GCA_005881355.1 Betaproteobacteria bacterium | reverse complement strand
CGAGCTCTGCGCGCTCAACCGGCTCGTAGATTCCCGGAACCGAGAGACATCCTTCCTCGCAGTACTGGGTACCTTCCCGCGCAACGATTTCCGGGTTGATCAGCACCAGCAGCTGGTCGCGGGTTTCCGAAGCGTCGATGACGATGACTCGCTTGTGTACGTCGACCTGCGTCGCCGCGAGGCCGACCCCGGGTGCGGCGTACATCGTTTCGGCCATGTCGCGCACCAGTGCGCGAACCGATTCGTCGACCTCGAGTACCCGGGCGGCCTTCTTGTAGAGCCTCGGATCGGGGTAGCGGAGGATGTTCAGCAACGCCATAAATACTTGCAAATAGAAAGAATTAGCGGCAGAATTTAATGCGGACTGTAAAAAGCGCACCGCAATAACCAATATAGGGACTAAGGCGGGTCAATCCAGACGAAGACGAGGCGGACATGCAAAAGTCTATCACAGCTCTCCGCGCGCTCGTCCTTGCGGGCGCGGCTTCGCTGGCCCTCGCGCAAGGCGAGCTGACGCTGCGAGACAACGCCCCGGACCGCCACGTCGTACAGAGGGGCGATACGCTCTGGAGCATCGCCACGAAATTCCTCAAAGACCCGTGGCGCTGGCCCGAGATCTGGCGCATGAATCAAGAGCAGATCCGCAATCCCCACCTCATTTCTCCCGGCGACGTGCTGGTCCTCGACCGGAGCGTGTCTCCGCCGCAATTGCGCCTGGGGGAGGACAGCGGCGCTGCTCGTCCCCCCGCCGGTTCGGTGAAGCTCTCGCCGCGCATCTACGGCGAGCCGCTGGCCAAGGAAGCGATACCCGCAATTCCGCTCAAGGCGATCGAGCCGTTCCTGACGCAACCGCTCCTCATCGAGGAAGGCGGCCTTGACAAGGCCCCGCGCATCATCGCCACGGAAGAAAACCGCGTGAACGTCGGAGCGGGCAACGTGGCCTACGTCAGCGGTTTCGGCGGCGCCGACATTCCGGTCTGGCAGGTCTACCGGGCCGGCCAGCCGCTCGTCGATCCGGACAGCCGCAGGACGCTCGGTTTTGAAGCCGTGTTCCTCGGCACCGCGCGCGTGACGCAAAGCGGCGAGCCCGCCACGGTGCAGATCCTCGATTCCAAAAAAGAGATCTCGGCGGGGGACAGGCTCATTCCAGCGCCCCCGCCCACCATCGCCCAGTACGTGCCCCGTGCGCCGGCCTCCGCGGTCAACGGCCGAATCATGGGACTCTATGACGCCCTCGCTACCAGCGTGGGCGGGCGCGACTCGATCATCTCAATCAACAGAGGCAGGCGCGACGGCTTGGAGCCCGGGAACGTGCTCGCCGTCTACCGTAACGTCGTGATCTACAACCAGCGGGACTATTTGAAATCGCGCGACCGTTCCCCAGCAATTCAACTTCCCCCCGAGCGCTACGGCTTGGTATTCATCTTCCGCACTTTTAACTCGGTCTCCTATGCCTTGGTCATGGAAAGTTCGCGGCCGATCCAGCCGGGGGACATCGTGCTGAACCCCTGAGCGCGCTTGGGTCCGCGGCACTGTCGCCGAGGCACTCGCCCATGAGCGACGCGGGCGAACTGGCCGCCTGGATCGAGTTAAGCCTCGTCCCCGGACTCGGTGACCAGAGATTCCGATCCCTGCTTTCGACCTTCGGTCTGCCGCCCCGGATACTGAGCGCCACGCGATCGCAGCTCGGTCGAGTGGTACCCGAGGCGCTTGCGGCGCGCATCCTCGAGCGCAACAAGGGCCACGAAGTCGAAAAAACGCTCCAATGGGCGGCCCAAGCCGGCCACGCGCTGCTCACGCTCGCCGATACCGAATACCCCAAGCAGCTCCTGGAAATCCCGGACCCGCCGGCCCTGCTCTATGTCACCGGCGACGTGAAGCTTCTTTCCTCCTCCGCTCTCGCAGTGGTCGGCAGCCGAAACGCCACGCCCCAGGGAATGAAGAACGCGCAGAGCTTCGCCCGCACCTTGAGCGAGGCCGGACTCGCCATCGTGAGCGGCCTTGCTCTGGGCGTGGACAGCGCAGCGCACCGCGGCGGGTTGGAAGGACGCGGCTCGACCATCGCGGTCCTGGGGACCGGAATCGACATCGTGTATCCCAGGCGCAACCAAGCGCTTGCGGAGGAAATCGCATCGCGGGGTGCGCTCGTGTCCGAGTTCGCGCTCGGCGCACCGCCCAACGCGGCAAATTTCCCGCGCCGCAACCGCCTTATCTCGGGTCTCGCCCGCGGCTGCCTCGTCGTCGAGGCCGCGCTCGATTCGGGCTCGCTGATAACGGCGCGCCTGGCGGCGGAACAGGGACGCGAGGTGCTTGCCATTCCCGGATCGATCCACTCGCCGCTCTCCAAGGGCTGCCACGCCCTCATCAAGCAGGGCGCGAAGCTCGTCGAGAGCGCGCAGGACGTGCTCGAGGAACTCGGCGGGGCGCGAGCACCCGATCCGACGCCGTCCGGATCGGGCGCGAGCCACGACCTGCTCGATAAAATGGGCTTCGATCCGCTCGACATCGACGAGCTGATCGCGCGCAGCGGCTTGACGGCCGAAGTCGTCTCGGCCATTCTCCTGCAATTGGAGCTGGAAGGAAAAATAGCGAGCCTCCCCGGAGGCTTGTACCAACGCATCGCCTGAGGATTGATCGCGAATGTTGTTCGACGTACTCGTTTACCTCTTCGAAAATTACTACCGGACCGAGGCCTACCCCGATCAGGATACGCTCCAGCGCAAGCTGCACGCGGCCGGATTCGAGAACGACGACATCCACGACGCGCTCGACTGGCTGAACCTGCTCACGCGCGCCCCCGATGACGGCCTTCCGGAGTCGCTCGATGCGCGATTCTCCTTTCGCGGATATACCGCGGACGAGCTCGCCAAGCTCTCGCTGGAGAGCCGGGGGTTCATCGCGTTTCTCGAAGGCGCGAAGATCCTCACGCCTCTGCTGCGCGAACTCATCGTCGAGCGCGTGATGGCTTTGCCCGACGAAGTCGTGGGTCTGGACAAGCTGAAGGTGATCGTCCTCATGGTCCTGTGGACGCGGCGAGGCAACGTCGACGCGCTGATCCTGGACGAGCTGCTCCCCGACGGCGAAATGCGCCAAATACACTAGGGTCCGGGTGTCGCTCGACCGGCCCCGCGTGGCGGTTTCTTGCGTCGCGTTCCGATTGCTCTTATCATTCTGCGCTTCGCGTGGAGGCGACCCTGATTTCCGCTGTTCGCCTTTTTGCAATCTTTTTCTCCCATGGCCAAAAAGCTGATCATCGCCGAAAAGCCCTCCGTCGCGAACGATATCGCGCGTGTATTGGGCGGCTTCACGCGCCACGGCGACTACTACGAAAGCCGGGATTACGTGCTCTCCTCGGCGATCGGCCATTTGCTGGAGCTCGTTCCGCCTGAAGGCGTGGAGGTCAAGCGCGGCAAATGGTCGTTCGCCAACCTGCCGGTCATTCCACCTCATTTCGATTTACAGCCCATCGAGCGCACCGAGGAACGCCTGCGACTACTGGTGAAACTGCTCGCACGCAAGGACGTGACGGGCGTCATCAACGCATGCGACGCGGGTCGCGAGGGCGAACTGATATTCCGCTACATCATCCGGCACGCCCGCAACAAGAAGCCGATCGAGCGCCTGTGGCTGCAGTCGATGACGCAAGGCGCGATCCGCGAGGGTTTCGAGCAGCTGCGCAAGGACCGCGAGTTGCG
>VBDM01000420.1:1720-3545 GCA_005881355.1 Betaproteobacteria bacterium | reverse complement strand
ACCTCGTAGAATTTCTTCGCGAAGATGGTCGGCAGGGGATTCTCCTGCGCGTCCACCGTGCCATTCTGCAGCGCGAGATAGACCTCGGCAAAGGCTATGGGCGTCGCGTTGGCGCCGACCACCTTCGGATACATGATGTACAGGGGCGCGTCGGGCACGCGCAGCTTCAGGCCCTTCATGTCCTCGGGCCGGACTATCGGCTTGTTCGCGGTCGTGTGGCGCACGCCGTAGTAGACGGCCGCGATCGGCTTGTTGCCGCCCTTCTTGTAGTAGGCCTCCTCGAGGTCATGGAGCACTGCGCTCTCGGAGTATTTCTTCCAGTGGTCGAAGTCGCGGAACATGTAGGGCGCGCCGCCGATCCCCAGCGGCGGATAGGTGCGCGCGGCGAACGCCTGCCCGGTGTAGATCACGTCGACCGTGCCCAGGGACAGCGACTGGTTGATCTGCGTCTCGTTGCCGAGCGACGACGCCGGGAACACGTCCATGGTGTAGCGGTTGCCGGTGCGCTTGGCGATCTCGCCCGCGGCCCAAAGGGCCCAGGTGTGGTAAGGCTCGGAGGTTTCGTAGACGTGCGCGAACTTCAGTTTCTGCTGCGCGAGCGCGGCGGCGGAGGGCAGGACGGCGAGCAGGGCCGCCGCGACGAGCTTCGTCAATCCGATTTTCATGAGGCCTCCTTGAGTGATTTCGACTAATGATTGTCCCGCGGCACGAAGGCGCCGCTCTTGCCGGCGAGGAAATCCAGGTCCGCGCCTTCGTTCGCCTGCAGCACGTGATCGAAGTACAGCCGCCAATAGCCGCGTTCGAGGGGCGGCTCGGGCGGCGTCCATTTGCTGCGACGCGCCGCGAGCTCCTTGTCCGGGACGAGCAGCTCGAGCCGGCGCCTGCCGACGTCGAGCTCGATCTCGTCTCCGTTCTCCACGAGCGCGAGCGCGCCCCCGGCGGCGGCTTCCGGAGCGACGTGCAGCACCACCGTGCCGTAGGCGGTGCCGCTCATGCGCGCGTCGGAGATCCGCACCATGTCGCTGATTCCCTTCTTCAGGAGCTTCGGCGGCAGCGGCATGTTGCCGACCTCGGCCATGCCCGGGTAGCCCTTCGGCCCGCAGTTCTTCAGCACCATGACGCAATGCTCGTCGATGTCGAGCTTCGGATCGTCGATGCGCTTGTGGAAGTCCTCGATGCTCTCGAACACCACGGCGCGGCCTTTGTGCTTCATCAGCTTCGGCGTTGCCGCCGAAGGCTTGATGATCGCGCCGTCGGGGCACAGGTTGCCGCGCAGCACGGCGATGCCGGAATTCTCCTTGAACGGCTTCTCGAACGGAAAGATCACGTCGCGGTTCCAGCAGGGCGCGTCCTTGTTGTTCTCCCAGATCGACTTGCCGTTCACGGTCAGCGCGTCCTTGTGCAGGAGCCCATTTTCGCCCAGCTCGCGGATGACTGTGGGCACACCGCCCGCGTAGTAGAAGTCCTCCATCAGGTATTTGCCCGAGGGCATGAGGTTCGCGAGGCAGTGCACGCCGCGGCCGAGGCGGTCGAAGTCCTCGAGCGCGAGATCGACGCCGATGCGCCGCGCGATCGCGATGAGGTGGATCACGGCGTTGGTCGAGCCGCCGATTGCGGCGTTCACCCGGATCGCGTTCTCGAAGGACTCGCGCGTGAGGATCTTCGAAAGCGTCACATCCTCCTTCACCGTCTCGACGATGCGGCGGCCCGCCGCGCGCGCGAGCGCGTAGCGGCGTGCATCGACCGCCGGGATCGCGGCGTTGCCAGGAAGGCCGACGCCCAGCGCCTCGACCATCGAGGCCATGGTGGAGGCCGTGCCCATGGT
>VBDM01000420.1:0-1675 GCA_005881355.1 Betaproteobacteria bacterium | reverse complement strand
GGACATCGACCAGACGTTGGTGCCCGAGCCGATGTCCTGCCCGCGGTACTTGCCCGAGAGCATCGGACCGCCCGACACGCCGATCGCGGGGATGTCCACGCTCGCCGCGCCCATGAGGAGCGAGGGCGTCGTCTTGTCGCAGCCCATCAGGAGCACCACGCCGTCGAGCGGATTGCCGCGGATCGATTCCTCGACGTCCATGCTGGCGAGGTTGCGGTAGAGCATCGCGGTCGGACGCAGGAGCGTTTCGCCGAGCGACATCACCGGGAACTCCATCGGGAAGCCGCCGGCTTCGAGGATGCCGTTCCGCACGTGCTCGGCGAGCGTGCGAAAGTGGGTGTTGCAGGGCGTGAGCTCCGACCAGGTGTTGCAGATGCCGATCACCGGCCGCCCGTCGAACTGGTCCTGCGGCACGCCGCGGTTCTTCACCCAGCTGCGGTAGATGAAGCCGTAGATATCCTGCCGCCCGAACCATTGAACGCTGCGCTGGTTTTTTTCCTTCTTGGACATCAGTAGGTTGCCCGGCCGCCGGAGATGTCGAATACCCCGCCGGTGGAGAACGAGCAGTCCTCGCTTGCGAGCCAGCAGACCAGCGCGGCGACTTCGTCGACGTTGACGAAGCGGTTCATCGGGATTTTCGAGCGCATGTACGCAATATGTTCTTCGGTCATCTGCTCGAAGATCGCGGTCTTGGCCGCGGCCGGGGTCACGCAGTTCACCAGCACGCCGCTCTGCGCGAGCTCCTTGCCCAGCGATTTGGTCAACGAGATGACGCCGGCCTTCGAAGCGGAGTACGCCACCGCGTTGGGGTTGCCCTCCTTGCCGGCGACCGATGCGATGTTCACGATGCGGCCGTAGCGCGCTTTCACCATGTGCGGCGCCACCGCGCGGCAACATAGGAACTGGCTGGTGAGGTTGGTGCGCAGCACCCGCTCCCACTCGTCGATGGGATAGTCGACCGTGGGCAGGTTCTTGCCCGCGATCCCGGCGTTGTTCACCAGCACGTCGATCTTTCCCAGCTCTTTCAAGGTGTCCGCCGTCGCGCTTTCGACCGAGCCCGGGTCGGATACGTCCACCTCCGGCGTGCCGTCCAGATCCCAGACCTGCACCCGCGCGCCGGAGCATCGCAGCCGTTCCACGATCGCGGCGCCGATGCCTTGCGCGCCGCCGCTGACCACCGCGGTCCGCCCTGCGAAATCAAGCTGGTTCATGGTCACGCGAAGTATAATCGCTGCCCTCATGGCGGGACGTCTGGCAGGCAAGGTCGCGTTCGTCACTGCGGCGGCGCAGGGCATGGGGCGCGGGGCGGCGCTCGCTTTCGCGCGCGAGGGCGCGCAGGTCTGGGCGACCGACATGAACGCGCAGGCTCTTGCTTCCCTTAAACAGGAAGGAATCCAGACGAGGGTCCTCGACGTCACCGACGAAACCGCGATCGACAGAATGGCACGCGAGGTCGGCGACATCGATGTGCTGTTCAACTGCGCCGGGGTCGTGCATCACGGCAGCATCCTCGATGCCGCGCCGAAGGACTGGGACCAGGGCTTCGCGGTCAACGTGAAGTCCATGTATCTGGTGTCGCGCGCCTTCATCCCGGGCATGCTGAAGAAGGGGCGGGGCTCGATCATCAACATGGCCTCGGTCGCCTCGTCCATCCGCGGGCTGCCCAACCGCTTCG
>VBDM01000419.1 GCA_005881355.1 Betaproteobacteria bacterium | reverse complement strand
AGATGAGCCTGCTGCTCGAAGCGCTGAAGAAAGCCGAGCTCGCCAAGCAGATCGCCAAGGCGGAGGCGCCCCCGCCCGAACCTCCGACACCGGAGCCGGCTACACCGGTGATCACCCGCGAGAAGCTGCCCGACATCTCGCAGCCGCTGGAGATTCTCACCGAGGACTTGCCCTCGGAACAGCATGTCGCGGCGGCGCAGGCCGAGCGCCCCGCCCTGTCGCTGCAGGAACCGGAAGCGGTTGCGCCCGCGACGCCGCCGGCGCCGGCCGCGAGAGAATCCGAGCGCACCTTCGAGCGTGCACAGGCGCAGCAGCTGTTTCAGGTCAAGGAAATGGACTACGACCCGCGGCGGCCGTTTTATCTCACTCTGGCCGCGCTGGCGCTGGCCGGGCTGTGCTACGGCGGTTACGCGTGGTGGCAGATGCGTCCGAAGCAGAATTTCGCGGTGGCGGAAGCCCAACCCCGCCCGGCGCCGGCTCAGCCGCCGGCTCCCGCGACCGCGGCGCCGCTGCCCGTCGCGGAGCCGGGAACGCCGACGCAAGCGCCGCCGGCGGCCGCCCCGGCACGCATTGCGGTCCCGGGAATACCCCCGATCCAGCCGGTGCGACCGCGTCCAAGAACTTCACCGCTCGCCGGAACTCCGGTACCCTCATTGGCGCGGCCCGGATCCTCCACCGAGCCGGCCGCGTTCGCCTCGCCGCGCACAGGCGAAACGCTCGCGTCCATCGCGATCAACGCGCCCACGCTCACCGTCGATCCGGCTCTCGAGCAGGCCTACCAGGCGTTCCAGAGGAACGATCTCGCGGCCGCCCGCGAGGGCTACCAGCGGGTGCTCGCGCGCGAGCCGACCAACCGCGACGCGTTGCTCGTCCTCGCGGCAATCGACGTGCGCAGCGGCCAGCTCGACTCGGCCGAGTCCCGCTACCTCAAGTTGCTCGAAATGGATCCCCGCGACACGCACGCCGTGGCAAGTCTTATCGCGCTGCGCGGACCGCTCGACCCGGTGGCCGCTGAGAGCCGCCTGAAGACCTTGATCGCGAACCAGCCCGAGGCGGCGCATCTGCATTTCTCGCTCGGCAACCAATACGCCCAGCAGTCGCGCTGGACCGAGGCACAAGGCGCGTATTTCAAGGCCTACTCGGTCGATCCCGAGAACGCCGACTACGCTTTCAATCTCGCCGTCAGCCTCGATCATCTGCGCCAGAGAAAGCTCGCACTCGAGTTCTACCAGCGCGCGCTTACTCTGGTCGACAAGCGCGCCGCGACCTTTTCCCCCGCTCAGGCCCGCTCGCGCGTGCAGGAGTTGAGCAGGTAGCCCGGTCGATGAACTCCCCGCGCCTTTCCGCCCAGACGGTCTCCCCGCAGGCGAAGCGTCACATCGGGCAGATCCTCATCTCGCAGGGGATCCTCACCGAGGACCAGCTGCGCATCGCGCTGCTCGAGCAGCTCAAGACCCACCAGCCGGTCGGCAAGCTCCTCGTAAATCTGGGCTTCGTGTCGGAGGCGACGCTCCGGGACGCGCTGTCCGAGAAGCTCGGACTGCAGAGCGTGGACCTCACGCAGATCGTTGTCGATTCGATGGCGCTCAAGCTGGTGCCGCGCGAATTCGCCAAGCGCCACAATATTTTTCCGGTCGCGCTCGATCGCGACGCGCGCAAGCTCATCGTGGCGCTCGCCGATACCAACAACATCGTGGCGCTCGACCAGGTGCGGGCGCAGCTGCGCGGCGAGTTTGCGCTGGAGACGCGGCTCGCGGGCGAGAGCGCTTCTCGATCGACGGCATCCTGCACGAAATCGAGACCGGCGAGATCGACTATCAGAGCCTGCAGGTGTCCGGCGACGCCTATTCGCAGCCGGTCGTGCGCCTCATCTCGGCGCTGCTCGCGGACGCGGTCGAGCGGGGCGCCTCCGACATCCACTTCGAGCCGGAGCAGAGTTTCCTGCGCATCCGCTACCGCATCGACGGCGTGCTGCGCCAGATACGGTCCCTGCACAAGACCTACTGGCCGGCGATGGCGGTGCGCATCAAGGTGATGTCCAAGATGAACATCGCCGAAACGCGCGCGCCGCAGGACGGCCGTATCTCGCTGACGCTCACGGGCCGCGCCGTCGATTTCCGCGTCTCGTCGCAGGCGACCACGCACGGCGAGAACATCGTGCTGCGCATTCTCGACCGCCAGAAGGGGATCGTCCCCCTGGACGGCCTGGGTCTGGAAGCCGGCCAGCTCCAGCTCCTCAAGAAGATGATCGCGAGGCCCGAGGGCATCATCCTGCTCACCGGCCCCACCGGCAGCGGCAAGACGACCACGCTCTACTCGGTGCTCAACCATATCAACAACGACGGCCTCAACATCATGACGCTTGAGGACCCGGTCGAGTATCCCATGACCCTCATCCGCCAGACCTCGGTCAACGAGGCGGCCAAGATGGATTTCGGCAACGGCATCCGCTCGCTCATGCGGCAGGACCCCGACGTCATCCTGGTGGGCGAGATTCGCGACGAGGACACGGCCACCATGGCCTTTCGAGCCGCGATGACGGGCCACCAGGTCTATTCGACGCTGCACACCAATTCCGCGGTCGGCGCGGTCCCGCGGCTGCTCGACATCGGCATCGTCCCGGACATCCTCGCCGGCAACATCATCGGCGTGATCGCTCAACGCCTGGTCCGCAAGCTTTGCAAGCACTGCAAGCAAGCCTATCAGGCGAGCTCCGGCGAATGCGGCATGCTCGCGGCGCGGCCCGATCGCCCACCCACGCTGTACCGGGCCGTCGGCTGCGACCAATGCGACTACCAAGGCTACCGAGGCCGCATGGCGATCATCGAGATCCTGAAGATGGACGCCGAGCTCGACGAGCTGATCGCGCGCCGCGCCACCGGCAGGGAATTGCAGAAGACGGCCGTCGCCAAGGGCTTTCGCACGCTCGCCGACGACGGCGTTCGCCGGGTCCTCGACGGCTCGACCGCGCTGGACGAGCTGATGCGCGTCGTCGACCTTACCGACCGGATGTAGCCGGGCGGTGCGCCCGCTGCGGGGTCAAACATGGCACTTTTTACGTACAAGGCCGTAGATACTCGGGGCAAGACGATGCTCGGCCAGATCGACGCCGTGAATATCGTCGACCTCGAGATGCGCCTGAAGCGCATGGGCCTGGACCTGGTGCGAGGCGGGCCGGCGAGGCACGGGGGAAGTCTGCTTCGCTCAGGCGCGATCAAGCGCCCGGAGCTCATCAACTTCTGCTTCCACATGGAGCAGCTCACCAACGCCGGGGTTCCGCTCGTCGAATCGCTGATCGACCTGCGCGACAGCATCGAAAACGCCCGATTTCGCGAAGTGAAAGCATTCAGGGCGGACAGCGGATGTCGTTGGCCCTCGCGCAATATCCGCAAATTTTCAACCCGGTCTTCACGAGCCTCGTCCGCGCCGGGGAAGACACTGGGAAGCTCTCCGAGGTGCTGAAGAGCCTCGTCGAGAACCTGAAATGGGAGGACGAGCTTGCCGAGCACATGAAGAAGCTCGTCATGTACCCCGCATTCGTCGGCTCGATCGTGCTGATGGTCACTTTCTTCCTGATGATCTACCTCGTGCCGCAGATGGTCGGCTTCATCAAGAACATGGGGCAGCAGATCCCGCTGCAGACGCGCATCCTGATCGAAGTGTCGGCGTTCCTCGTA
>VBDM01000043.1:7439-10397 GCA_005881355.1 Betaproteobacteria bacterium | reverse complement strand
GCACGGCCGGGTCGTTTGCCCTGTACTCGACGAACACGAGCCGCCCGCCCGGCTTGAGCGCACGCGCGATCGCGGCGAGCATCTCGTACGGATATTCGAATTCGTGGTAGACGTCCACCATCAGCGCTAGGTCGAGCTTGCCCGCGGGCAGGCGCGGATCGGTGGCCGTGCCGAGTAGCGCTTTCACGTTGGCGGCGCCGCGCTGCGACATCTGGCGCTGCAGTACCTTGATCATTTCGGGCTGGATGTCGACCGCGTACACCGTACCCCCCGATCCCACGCGCTCTCCCATGCGCCAAGAGTAATAGCCGCTGCCCGCGCCGATGTCGGCAACCGTCATGCCGGACTTCAGGTCGAGCGCAGCAAGCACTAGGTCCGGCCGTTCCTCCTCTATGCGCTCGGCGCGCTCCAGCCACGGTGCGCCGTGATAGCTCATCACCTGCGCGATCTCGCGGCCCATGTAGGCTTTGCCGATGCCGTCGGGGCTCGCGCGAACGACGGCATAGCGAGGACTCGCGGCTTCGCCCGCCAGCGCGCCCGGCAGGGCCAGCACGCCGATCCACAGGAACGCCGTCAGCCAAGTAGAATTCTTTTCCATGTTTACCGGAATCATAGCCGCCGTCGGGAAAATCAGCCGGATCGAGCCGGCAAAGGGCGGACTGCACCTCGCGATCGACGCCGGCGCGCTCGGCTTGAGCGACGTCAAAGTCGGCGACAGCGTCGCGGTCAACGGCGCGTGCCTCACCGTGGTGAAGCGCGGAAAGAAAAGCTTCGATGTCGATGTTTCCCGCGAGACGCTCCGCTGTACCGCCGGGCTGGACAAACCGGGAGAGGTCAATTTGGAGAGGGCGCTACGTCTTTCCGGCAGGCTCGACGGCCATCTGGTCTCAGGGCATGTCGATGGAGCCGGGAAGGTAACGCGCTTCGACGCTGCGGGCGGCAGTCGGCTGCTTCGCGTCCGCGCGCCAGCGGGACTCGCGCGCTACATCGCGCGCAAGGGCTCGATCGCGGTGCACGGCGTGAGCCTCACCGTGAACGCGGTGAGGGGCGCCGAATTCGAGGTGAACCTGATTCCGCACACGCTGGCCGCGACCACGTTGAGGCATCTGCGCGTCGGCGACCGCGTCAATCTGGAAGTGGATCCCCTCGCGCGCTACGCGGAACGCCTGCTGCGCCGCAGATGAGTGGCGGGAACGGCAGCGCCGACGGCCTCCGCCTCTGATGGCATTTTCTCCGGCCGAGATCGAGCAGCGGCGCGCGCTTGCGCCACGTCCCGAGTTTCCGCCCGAGCTGCCGATCACCGCCAAGCGCGATGAGATCGCGCAGGCGATCCGCGCGCATCAAGTCATCATCGTCTGCGGCGAGACCGGCTCGGGCAAGACCACGCAGCTCCCGAAGATCTGCCTTGAGCTGGGCCGCGGCATCGGCGGTCTCATCGGGCATACCCAGCCGCGCAGGATCGCCGCGCGCGCGACTGCTTCACGCATCGCGCGGGAGCTGAAGACCGAGCTCGGAGGCGCCGTCGGCTACAAGATCCGCTTCACGGACAAAGCCGGGCCGCGCTCCTACATCAAGATCATGACCGACGGCATCCTGCTCGCCGAGACGCAGGGCGACCGCGAATTGCGGCAATACGACACGCTGATCATCGACGAGGCGCACGAGCGCAGCCTCAACATCGACTTTCTGCTCGGCTACGTGAAGCAGCTCCTCCCGCGGCGGCCGGATCTCAAGCTCGTCATTACCTCGGCAACCATTGATGCCGAGCGGTTCTCGAAGCACTTCGAGGTTGACGGAAAAGCGGCTCCCGTCATCGAGGTTTCCGGGCGGCTCTACCCGGTGGAGGTCCGGTACCACCCGGTCGAGTCGGAAGACGACGACTACGATCTCAACGAAGCAATCAGCGATGCGGCGGACGAGCTCGCGCGTGAGGGTCAGGGCGACGTCCTCGTGTTCCTGCCCGGAGAGCGCGAGATCCGCGAGGCGGCGGAGGCATTGAGAAAACATCACCCTCCGCACACCGAGATCCTGCCCTTGTTCGCGCGGCTCTCGGCCGAGGATCAGGAGCGCATATTCAAGCCGCACGGCGGCCGGCGCATCGTGCTCGCGACCAATGTCGCCGAAACTTCGCTCACCGTGCCCGGGATCCGCTACGTTGTGGACACGGGTCTCGCGCGCGTCAAGCGCTACAGCTATCGCAATAAGGTCGAGCAGCTGCGCGTGGAGAACATTTCCCAGGCCTCAGCGAAGCAGCGCGCCGGCCGATGCGGCCGGGTCGCGAGCGGGGTCTGCGTGCGCCTCTACGCGGAGGACGAGTTCAACTCGCGGCCGGCGTTCACCGATCCGGAAGTGCTGCGCTCCTCCCTCGCCAACGTCATTCTGCGGATGAAGTCGCTCGGCCTGGGTACGGTCGGGGAATTCCCGTTCATCGATCCGCCGGCATCCAAGGCGATCCAGGACGGATATGCGCTGCTCGCCGAGCTTGGCGCCGTGGACGAGGCCAACGAGCTTACCGAAATCGGAAGGCAGCTCGCAAGGCTGCCGGTGGACCCCCGCATCGGCCGTATGGTGCTCGCCGCGAAATCGGAGAACGCAATCGGTGAAGTGCTCGTCATCGCCGCGGCGCTCTCGGTGCAGGACCCCCGCCAGAGGCCGAGCGAACACGCTGCGGCGGCGGACGAGGCGCAGAAGCGCTTCAACGACGAGAAGTCCGATTTCCTTTCCTGGCTGAAGCTCTGGAAGTTCTTCGAGGAGGCGCTCGAGCACAGGAAATCGAGCCGCAAGCTGCACGAGGCCTGCCGCGGGCATTTCCTCTCGTTCAACCGCATGCGCGAGTGGCGCGACATCCACGGGCAGCTCAACGAGGTGGTTGCCGAGCTCGGCTGGCGCGTTTCCGAGACGCCTGCCACCTATGAGCAAGTCCATATGGCTTTGCTCGCCGGCCTGCTCGGTAACGTC
>VBDM01000043.1:0-7420 GCA_005881355.1 Betaproteobacteria bacterium | reverse complement strand
ATCCGCTTCTGGATTCACCCTGGCTCGGGAGTGAGGAGGAAGGCCGGACCCTGGGTCATGGCGGCGGAGCTGACCGAAACCACGCGCCTGTACGCGCGCTGCGTCGCTACCCTCTCACCCGAGTGGCTCGAGTCGATCGGCGCGCATCTCGTCAAGCGTCACCAGTACGAGCCGCACTGGGAGAAGCAGCCGGCGCGCGTCGCCGCGTTCGAGCGCGGAACGCTCTACGGGCTGCTGCTCTATGCGAAGCGGCGCGTGCACTACGGCCCGATGGACCCGGCCGAATCGAGGAAGATCTTCATCCGCCAGGCGTTGGTCGGGGGCGACTACGACACGCGCGCGCCGTTCTTCCTGCACAATCGCAGGCTCATCCGCGAGATCGAGCAGCTCGAGCACAAGTCTCGCAGGCCCGACGTGCTGGTGGACGAGGAGCTGATCTGCGCCTTCTACGAGAGCCTCATTCCCGAAGGGATCCACAACGGCGCGGATTTCGACCGCTGGCGCCGCGAAGCCGAGAGCGCGAATCCGAAGCTGCTTTTCCTCAAGCGCGAGGACCTGATGCGCCACGAGGCCGCGGGGATCACGACGGTGCAGTTCCCGCACCAGCTCAAGATGGCGGGACACAGCTTCGCGCTCGACTACCATCACGAGCCGGGCTCACCGCGCGACGGCGTGACTCTCACCGTGCCGCTTCTCGCCTTGAACCAGATCGACGCGGCGAAATGCGACTGGCTGGTGCCGGGGCTCGCGCGCGAGAAGATCACGCGGCTCGCCAAGTCGCTGCCGCAGAAGCTCCGTCACCAGCTCGGCCCGCT
The DNA here is from genome assembly GCA_005881355.1 of Betaproteobacteria bacterium. GTDB lineage: Bacteria > Pseudomonadota > Gammaproteobacteria > Burkholderiales > SG8-39 > VBDM01. The sequence continues at coordinate 6,605 of VBDM01000043.1, read as the reverse complement.
GTCGGAGTTCGTCGACGCCTTCCTCGCGGCGAACGAAGCGCAGGATGCGCCGCTTGCGCAGGCCATCGCCCGCTACGCGCGCCGCGAGCTGAACCTCGCCGTTCCGCTCGATGCCTTCCGGCCGGAGACGCTCCCGGCGCACCTGTCGATGAATTTCCGCGTCGTCGACGAGCACGGCCGGCAGCTCGCGGCGGGCCGCAACCTCGCGCAGCTGCGCGCCGAGCTCGGCCAGAAGGCCGGAGAGCAGTTCGCCGAGCTGGCGCGCAGCGACGCACCGGCTGCTGCGAAAGTCGCCGCCTGGGATTTCGGCGATCTGGAGGAGGTGATGGAGATCCGGCGCGGCTCCCAGACGCTGATCGGTTATCCGGGCCTGGTCGACCGCGTCGACTCGGTCAGCCTCGAAGTGTTCGACTCCGCGGACAAGGCGCGCGAGGCGCACCGCGCCGGACTGCGGCGCCTGTTCATGCTGCAGCTCAAGGAGCAAGCCCGACATATCGAGAAGAATCTGCCCGGTCTGCAGGCGATGGCCGTGCAGTTCACGGCCCTGGGCGACGCGGCTGAGCTCAAGGAGCAACTGCTGGCTGCTGCGTTCGACCGCGCCTGCCTGCAGGAGCCCTGGCCGCGGACGCGGGCGGAGTTCGACCGTCGCCGCGACGAGGCGCGCTCGCGGGTGACCTTGCTCGCCCAGGAGATCGCGCGACTCGCCGGGACGATCCTCGCCGAGCACGCGGCGCTGCAGAAGAAGCTGCAGCAGCTCTCCAAGGCGTTTCCCGAGCCCTGCCGCGACGTTCAAGAGTACGTGTCCCGCCTTTTGTCCGGGCGGTTCATCGAACGGACTCCCTACGAGCGCCTGCGGCATTTCCCGCGCTATCTCAAGGCGGCGGGCCTGCGGCTGGACAAGCTGCGCGCGGATCCGCAGCGCGACGCGCGCCTCTTCGCGGAATTTGCGCCGCTCGCCGCCCGGTGGCAGAGGGACCAGGCGAGGCAGCTCAAGTCGACCAGCCGCGACCCGCAGCTCGAGCAGTTCCGCTGGCTCCTCGAGGAGCTGCGCGTGCAGCTTTTCGCCCAGGAGCTGAAGACCTCCGTGCCGGTTTCGGTCAAACGGCTGTCGAAGATGTGGCAAACTATTCAGCGCTGACTTGTAACCGCTTCGGGCGGGGGGCCCTCTCCACATGAACGCGATAGTCAACGCCCTTGCGAGGGCGTTTGTCAGTTTGCTGCATCCGAAGATGCTCTGGCTCATGGTATGGCCGGTGATCGTCGCGCTCGTCATTTGGGTGACGCTCGCCGTGCTTTACTGGGGCGAGGCCGCGCAGTGGGTCGCCGCCCAGCTGCACCAGTGGCCGCCGTACGAATGGGCCGTCTCGGTCTGGCCCCTCAGGCTCATTGCGGCATGGTTCGGCTGGATCCTGCTGCTGCTGCTGTTCGTGCCAGTGGTTCTGATCACGGCGGTGCTGATCATCAGCGTCGCTTCCATGCCGGCGATGGTCGCTCATGTCGGCGGGCGCGACTACCCGGGGCTCGCCCGCCGGAAGGGCGGCACGTTCGCCGGCAGCCTCTGGAATGCCCTCGCCGCGCTCGTATTGTTTGCGCTGGTCTTCGCGGTCAGCTTGCCGCTGTGGTTGGTTCCGCTGTTGTGGCCGGTGCTGCCCATCGTTCTGTTCGGCTATTTCAACCAGCGCGTGTTCCGCTACGACGCCCTCGCCGAGCACGGCACCGCCACCGAGATTGCCGAGATCGTCCGCCGCCATCGGGGCGGGCTGTTTCTGCTGGGTGTCGCGCTCGCGCTCATCGGCCATGTCCCCGTTCTCGGGCTCTTCATGCCGGTGTACGGCGGGCTCGCTTTCATCCACTACGGCCTCGAGCGCCTCGGCGAGCTGCGCGGCGAGCCCATCGAGGGTGCGGCCACGCGGGTGTGAGATGGGGATCGGGGCGATCATCATCGGCGACGAGATCGTCCGCGGCAAGCGCGAGGATAAGCATTTCGCCAAGCTGATCGAGATCCTTCGCGCGCGCGGAATGAGGCTCGATTGGTGCCAGTACCTCGGCGACAAGCCGGGGCTCATCACCGCGACCCTGCGGCGCACGCTCGCCTCCGGGGACATCGTCTTCAGCTTCGGCGGCATCGGCGCGACGCCCGACGATCATACCCGCCAGTGCGCCGCGGACGCGGCGGGCGTGGAGCTCGCTCTGCACCCCGACGCGGAGGCGGCGATCCGCTCGCGCACCGACATGGAGGTCACGCCGCAGCGCCTGAAGATGGGTGAGTTCCCTCGCGGCTCGCGCATCATCCCCAATCCGTACAACCGCATTCCGGGGTTCTCGCTCGCCGACCATCACTTCGTGCCGGGATTCCCGGTCATGGCCTGGCCCATGGTCGAGTGGGTGCTCGACCGGAACTATTCGCACCTCTTTCACCGCACGCCCGAGGCCGATGCCTCGATTATCGTCTATGAGCTGCCCGAATCGACGATCACGCCGCTCATGCTCGAAGTCGAGTCGCGCTTTACGGGGCTCAAATCGTTCAGCCTGCCCAGCATGGGCGAGGCGGGCGTGCGTCGTCACATCGAGCTCGGCGTGCGCGGTTTGCCGGAAGAAGTGAAGCCCGCGATCGAGCAGATGAAGGCGGGAGTCGCCGCGCTCGGCGGCAGGTGGGAGGAAAAGCCTTAGTGCCGATTGTCGCCGATACTTGCTCGGGCCCGGCCGCAAACAAAAAGCCCTGGCTTGCGCCAGGGCTTTAGGGCGCCCACAGAAAGGAGGAGGAGGACTGTGGGACGCGAAACTTGCCGAAATTAGGCTGCCGCGCGCTGCCTTTTGTGGGTTTCCTTCGCGGTCGAAGTCGCTGCGGCGAAGTTCGCCTCGGCGATCTCTGTGGCCTGCTTCGCCACCTTGTTGAAGCTGTCGTAGGCCGAGCTGGCCGCGGCGAGCGCGGACTTCACGGCGGCGACGGCGACATCGGATCCGGCCGGCGCGTTCTTGGAGATCTTGTCGAGTAGCCCGACCAGGTTCTTGTTAAACTCGGCCGCTTGCGCTTCGACGAACTTGGCGATCTCGCCCTGTGTCTGGGAGGCGATCTCGTACACGCTGCGCGAGTAGGCGATCGCCTTTTCCAGAGTCGGCTGGGCAACCGCGGTATTCAGGTTCACGAATTCCTGAATGTCTTTTGCACCGAGCAGCGACTTGGCGTGGTCGACGCTTTCTTCGAACGCGGACTTGGTCGCATTGAAGCTCAGGGCAGACAGGCGCTCAAAAGCGGCGAACTGGGAATTGGCAAAACCGAGGATGGCCTCGACGCCGGCCTTGTTCGTGGCGGCGATTTGTTCAGGTGTGACGTACATGATCATCTCCGTAAAGTTAGCTGCATAAGAGAGAAAATCGGGTGCTGCAAATTCAGTGGTGCCTCCGTATATACTGCGCTGCAACATGGCGGATTCTACCTATAAAACAATCCACGTCAAGCAAAATTTTTGCAATGCAATAAACTCGCCGCTGCAAACTCAATAATACAAATATAAACAAGGCATTAGTCCAAGGCTTTGTGCGGAGGCTGCTCGAAAACCGCAAGGGGAGTCAGCGGCGACTAACGTATAACTATTTGTTTTAAATATGAATCGAGCTTCCCGGTCGAAACCGTGAGCGGGCGCACCTACGCGCTGCCGCCGTCGATCATCGCGCTGGTGGTCCTGCTGGCCCTTGGCTGGGGCTCCAACTGGCCGGTGATGAAGGTCGTGATGACTGAAATGGCGCCCCTGCATTTTCGCGCGCTGTGTCTAATCGCGGGCGCGGCGGGCTTGTTCGCGATAGCGCAGGCCAATCGGTTGACGATTCGCGTGCCCAAAGGCAGCTGGCCGCGGCTCGTCGCGATCGCCGCGTTCAACGTCGCCGCCTGGAACGTGCTCGCGGTCTACGGCGTCACGTTCATGGAATCGGGCCGCGCCGCGATACTCGCCTATACCTTTCCCGTGTGGAGCGTGCTGCTCGGCGTGTGGTTTCTGCGCGAGCCGCTGACCGGGAGGCGACTCGCGGGGGTGATTCTGGGTCTGCTCGGGATGCTGTTGCTCCTCGGGGAGGAACTTCAGGCCGTCGGCCGCTCGCCCACTGGCGCGCTGCTGCTCGTCGCCTCGGCGATCAGCTGGGCGGTGAGCACGGCCATCATGAAGCGCTGGCCGGTCGATCTACCGACCACTTCCTTTACAGGCTGGCAGATGCTGCTCGCCCTGGTGCCGATACTTTCCGGCGCGCTCGTTTTCGAGAAGGGAAGCTTCTCGCCGCTCGGGCTCACCGCCTGGCCCCTGTGGGGACTGATCTACAACGCGACCGTCAGCTCGATCTTCTGCAACTGGGCGTGGATCAAGATCGCGACCCACGCTCCAATCAGCATCTCGTCGCTCTCCACGCTGATGATCCCGATCGTGGGCGTGTTCAGCGGGATGCTGGTGCTCGGCGAGCGCCCGCAGTGGAGCGATTTCGCCGCGCTCGCCCTGGTCGTCGCCGCGCTCGCGGTCGTGCTCATGCCGCAACGCCAAGCAGCCTGATCCGCCCTCAGCGGGCCTCGGGCTCCGGGAAGCTGCGTTGCCGCGGGATCGTGTTGGTGCGCCAACTCGGAAGCGCCCAACTCCAGATTTCCGTGAGGTCCGTGGCGGCCAGATCGGCCGGCGGTTCCTGGCCGAGAAAGCGCAGCGCGCGCACGAGCTGTGCCGGGGCATCCTCGATCGTGAGGGGAGCCGCCAGCGTCTGCTTGCTGAGCTTCTCGCCGTTTCGATTCACGGCGACGGGAAGATGCATGTATCGCGGCCTCGGGTAGCCGAGCAGGCGCTGCAACAGGACTTGCCGCGGCGTGGAGGCGAGCAGGTCCGCGCCGCGCACCACGTCGGTGATGCCCTGCTCGAAGTCATCCACGACGACGGCGAGCTGGTAGGCGAAGAGGCCGTCGGCGCGCCGCACGACAAAATCGCCGACCTCGCGGGCGAGGTTCTGCTCGATCCTGCCCTGGAGGGCGTCATCGAATGCGGTCACCCCATTGTCCACCCGCACGCGGACCGCGCGCGCTGCTCGTCCCGGCGGGAGGCCGCCGCGGCAAGTGCCGGGGTAGATCGGCTCACCCGCAAGGGAAAGGGCCGAGTCGGAGATTTCCCGCCGCGTGCAGGCGCAGCGGAACACCGCCTTCTCGCGCTCCAGACGCGCCAGCGCCGCGTCGTAGGCTGCACCGCGGCGGCTCTGGAACACGACCTTCCCATCCCATTCGAAGCCGTACGCTTCGAGCGTCCGGAGAATGGCTCCCGCCGCACCCGGTGCTTCGCGCGGCGGGTCGAGGTCCTCCATGCGCACGGACCATTTGCCGCCGCGCTTGCGCGCATCGAGATAGCTCCCGACCGCCGCTACGAGGGAACCGAAATGCAGCGGTCCGGTGGGCGAGGGCGCGAAGCGCCCGCGATACGATTTTTTCGACTCATGCATAATCGGAGCGGGAAATCATAACAGCGCCCCGCCCGCGTGAACTTTTCATGAACGATCGGCATCGGGTCATCATCGTCGGCGGCGGGGCGGGGGGCCTCGAGCTCGCGACGCGACTCGGCGACCGGCTCGGGCGCAAGGGCCGTGCCGCCGTAACGCTGGTGGACCAGAACGAGACGCACCTCTGGAAGCCTCTGCTGCACGAGGTCGCCGCGGGCAGCATGGACATCCACGCGCACCAACTCGACTACCTCGCACAGGCGCGCTGGCACCATTTCAATTTCCGCTGCGGCGCGCTCGAAGGCCTTGATCGCCTGCGGCGCGAAATCACAGTTGCGCCGACAGTGGACGAACGGGGCGAGGAAGTCATCCCGCGGCGCACGCTGCGCTACGACACGCTCGTGATCGCGATCGGCAGCGTCGCCAACACTTTCGGCGTGCCCGGGGTCGCCGAGCACGCCTACGCGCTCGAAACGGCGGCCGAAGCCGACCGCTTTCACCGGCGCCTCATCAACGCCTGCATCCAGGCGAACTACCGGCCGGGCAGCGCGCCGGCGCAGCTGCGCGTGGTGATCGTCGGCGGCGGCGCTACCGGCGTCGAGCTCGGCGCCGAGCTGCACAACACCACGCGCATGTTCGCCGAGTACGGCCTCGAGAACATCGACCCGGAGCGATTTCTCCACGTCACGCTCATCGACGCCGGCCCGCGCATCCTGCCGATGCTGCCCGAGCGGATCGCGATAGCGGTGACCGAGACGCTGCGGGGGCTGGGCGTACAGGTGATGGGCTCGGAGCAGGCAATCGAAGTGACCGGGAGCGAGGTAAAGACCAAGAGCGGCAGATCCTTTCCCGCCGACATCACGGTTTGGGCGGCTGGAATCAAGGGAGCCGATATCCTCAAGAATCTCGACGGGCTCGAAACCAACCGCCTCAACCAGCTCGTCGTTCTGCCCACGCTGCAGACGACGCGCGACCCGGACGTCTTCGCGCTCGGCGATTGCTCGGCGCTTCCGCGCGAGGGAAAGGTGCCGCCCGTGCCGCCCGCGGCGCAGGCCGCGCACCAGCAGGCCTCGCATATGGTGGACGCGATGGAGCGCAGGCTGCGCGGGGAGCCGCTGCGGCCGTTTCATTACCGGGACTTCGGCTCGCTC
>VBDM01000042.1:9316-9790 GCA_005881355.1 Betaproteobacteria bacterium | reverse complement strand
ACGACACCATGCCGGGGCGCTACCGCGCCAGGGAGGCGGGCGAGGCCTGGGACATGCTGCTCAGGTTTCTAGCCGAGGTTTTCTCCGGGACCTGGCCCGGGACCGGACAGGTGCGCTGGGAGTTCGAAGGCGCGAGCTCCGCGGATTACGACTTCTCGAAGAACGCGAGGCTGCAATGACGACCGAGCGCCTCGACCCGGCCCGCACGGCGCTGCTCTTCTTCGACATGCTGAACGGGCATGTCAGGAAGGACGACGCGACGACCAGGGCGCGCTATGCGCCGGTGGTCGCCGCCGCGGTGCGCCTGCTGGAGGCGGCACGGCGCTCAGGGCTCGTGGTGATGTACGCCGCCGCGCACCACCGGCCGGACAACGCCACCTCCGCCCAGCTCGTCACCGACACCGACAACCGCCTGCGGCCGCTTGCTGCGGGCACGCCGCGCGGGTTCAAGCCGGTCGTCGCCGCGGGCACCTG
>VBDM01000042.1:0-9298 GCA_005881355.1 Betaproteobacteria bacterium | reverse complement strand
AAGTTCCGCTGGAGCGCGTTCCACCAGACCTACCTGGACCTCGCGCTGCGCAGCCGCAACATCGATACGCTGGTGATCTCGGGCGGCTCGACCGACGTGGGCGTGGCGAGCACGGCATACGCCGCGCGCGACCTGGACTACAACCTCGTCATCGTCAGCGACGCCTGCACTTCGCCCGAAGAGGACAATCACAGGCAATTCGTGCAGCGCATCTTCCCGCGCATGGCGCGCGTGCGCACCGCCGAGCAGGTCGTGCGCATGCTGGCGGGTTAGCGCGAATCACTTCGGCAGACTGGCGATCGCGCGCGCCTCGCCGGTCAGCTCCAGCACGAAAAGGCCGCTGTTGGCGCGGTCGACCGCGTAGATGTAGCCGCGGTCGTCCACTTCCATGTTGTTGATCTGGATGACGGGCACGCAGCCGGTCTTCTTCTCCTCGTCGGCGCAGCGCAGATCGGTCTTGTCCGTTCTTGCCGGGATGTAATAGCCCACTTCCTTCGGCCGGTAGGGGTTGCGCACGTCCACCACGCGCACACCGGCGTTGAACCAGCTGAAGAACATCAGGCGCTTGTAATAGATCGGGGTGCGGTTCTCGTGCGACGCGTGCGCGCCGAAGCGCCCGCCGCGGCCGCAGAAGTCGCCGCTCGCCTCCAGCACGTCGTAGTTGGCGACGCCGAACGGCCGCTTCTCGTCGGTGATGTCCACGAAGAAGGCCATCTGGCGCGGCTCGTTGCAGACGGTCACGGTGTTCTCGTTCACGATCACGAGGAAGTCGCGCAGCTTCTTCTCGGAAGCCTTGAAGTCGGGCACTTCCACGCCGAGCAGCGGGAAGGTCGTGTGCGCGCCCATGAACTCCGGAAGGTCGATGCGAGCGACCTGCGGCGCGAGCAGGTTCGCGGCCGACGGTTCCGCAGGCCCCTTCAGCAGCTTCTCGCGATCGACGATCTGCGCCACGCCGCGCGCGTTGGTGCCGTAGCCGAAATACACCCGCTCCTTCACAGGCCACGCGGAGATCGGCCCATGGATCTGTCCCGGGTTGTAGCCCTTGGCGTCCTTCAGCTGATCGGGAAGTCCGAAAGCGCGGATGAACACGGGCTTCGCCGGATCCGAAAGATCGTACACGTGGGTCACGCGCGAGGCCCGGTAGGCGTCGTGGCTGCCCGGGATGTAGGCGATGCCGCTTTTGCATTCCCATTCGTTCTTGTGGGTGCTTCGAAACTGGCCGAACTGCGCGAGCATCGCGGGCTTTTCCGGCACCGTCACGTCCCAGATCTCCTCGCGCGAGTCGCCGAAGGTGCGCAGCAGGTAGGTCTTTTTCTTGTCGGCTTTCGGCAGCTCGCTCCCGGAGCACACGCGCGTCATCTGCGCCCCGCCGGTCTCGCGCCCCGGCACCTCGCGGCCCTTTTCGCCCGGAATGTGAAAGAGCAATTTCGGCGACCGCGGGTCGGTCACATCCAGGATCGAGGTGCCGTTCTCCTCCATTCGCGCGGTGAGCGGATTGACCATGCGTCCGCCGTGCGACCCGACGTAGGCGATCCAGCGGTTGCCCTGCCGCTTGATGGTCGGCTGGTAGGCGGTGCGGGCGGCCAGATCGTGGAAGCCGACCCGGCGCACGTCGTGCGCTTCTTCGCGGCCGGTATACGCCTGCGCGGCGGCGATCGGAGCCCAGAGAGGCGCGGCGGCGGAAATTCCGAGAAGCGCGGCAGCCGCCGCGCGAACGCTCATTGTCATCGCCTTCTCCCTGCGCTCGAGGGTCGTGCGCTCGTGCGGATTGGAGGAGAAAGCCTACACCGGGCGAAGAGGCTTGTCCCGCTCCGGCCCCTTGAGCTCCGCCAAGCCGGGCAAGAAAAATACGCTTACCTCCGGTTCAGCGTAGTATGTGCTGTCCTCACCTCCAAGGCGGTTTCCGGGAATTGAGCCGTGACGACCCTGTCCTTACGCGAGAGCGTGCTCGAATTCATGACGTCCAACCCTACCGCATGGCGCATCAAGGCGCTGTCGGCGAAGCTCGGGGTCGGCGGCAAGCTCGTATCCTGTACCGTCACGGCTCCGGGCCGGCGGCCGCAGGAGGAGTACCGCATCGCCGCCATCCAGCTGAAGTTCAACCCGCACCACTTCGTCATCAGCAAGAAAACCAACGTTCGCTTGCGCGGCTAGCGCGGGGCCCGAGAGACACGCCCGCCGAAACGGGCGGTGAATCCGCTACAATTCCGGCTCCAGGTCGGGATTCATCGCCCGGTTGACGTCCATGCTCCGTGCCTCACTGATCGCGCTCCTCGCCCTGTTGTCGGCCTGCGCGGATTTTGCGGGCAAGCCCGCTTCTCCCTCGGGGGCCAAGCTCGCCCTCGTCCTGGGAGGAGGCGCCGCTCGGGGATTCGCGCACATCGGGGTCATCAAGGCGCTCGAAGCCCAGGGGATCGTTCCGGACATGGTCGTCGGCACGAGCGCCGGGAGCGTGGTCGCGGCGTTTTATGCGGGCGGAGCCAACGGCTTTGAGCTGCAGAAGCTCGCGCTGGACATGGAGGACCGCGCCGTCAGCGACTGGGTGATCCCCGACCGGGGCTTCCTCCGTGGCGAGGCGCTGCAGAATTTCGTCAACAAGGCGCTCCTCAACCGTCCCATGAACGCGCTTCCCCGCAGGCTCGCGGTCGTGGCGACCGATTTGCGCAGCGGCGAGATGGTCGTGTTCCGCAGCGGGGACGTCGGCCTCGCGGTGCGCGCCTCCTCGAGCGTTCCGGGCGTCTTTCAGCCGGTGCGCATCGGCAACCGGGAATTCGTCGACGGGGGGCTCGTGAGTCCCGTGCCCGCGAAGGTGGCGCGCGATCTGGGCGCCGACGTCGTGATCGCGGTAGACATCTCGTCGAAGCCGAAAAATGCGAGCGTGTCGAGCACCATCGATGTGCTCCTGCAGACTTTCAACATCATGAGCGCCACCGTCGCCCAGTACGAGCTCGGCCAGGCCGACGTGGTCATCCGGCCCGGCGTCGGCGAGATCAGCGGCACCGATTTCCAGTCCAAGCATCTCGCCATCCTCGAAGGCGAGAAAGCGGCCGCGGGAAAGATGGAGGAGATCCGCGCCGCGCTCGCGAAGGTTGGCCGTCCCGCCTCCGCGGCGCGCTGATCCGGCGGAAAATTTCAGGGAGGAAGGTATGAAGCTTCTCGGGCAGTTCCTGCTCTGCGCGGCGGCGGCGCACTCGGCCGGTGCGGCGATCGCGCAGGCCTATCCGGCCAAGCCCGTGCGGCTCGTCGTGGGATTCCCGGCCGGAGGCCCGGCGGACATTTTCGGGCGCACCTTCGCGCACGCCCTGAGCGCGGGCCTCGGCCAGCAGGTCGTCGTCGAGAACAAGAGCGGCGTGGGCGGGGTGCTCGGCATCGACGCGGTGGCCAAGGCGCTGCCCGACGGCTACACGCTGGGGTTCAACAATCAGGGGTCTGTCGCGATGGCGCCGTTCGCGCTGTCCACCATGCCCTTCAACCCGCAGAAGGACTTGGCGCTCATCACGACCGTGGTCAAGGTTCCGGAGGTGGTCGTGGTGAATCCTTCGCTCCCGGTCAAGAGCCTCGCCGAGTTCATCGCCTACGCCAGGGCGAATCCCGGGAAGATCAACTTCGGCTCCGCGGGCGCGGGAGGCATCACCCATCTCGCGTGCGAGCTCCTCAAGGCCGAGGCACGCGTGGATCTCTTGCACGTGCCCTACAAGGGCGCGGCGCCCGCCGTGAGCGACCTCCTGGGCGGACAGGTGCAGATGGGGATCTTCGATGTTCCGGTCGTGCTGCCGCACATCAAGTCGGGCAAGTTCAGGGCGCTCGCGGTGACGAGCGCGAAGCGCGCGCCGCCCCTCCCCGAGGTGCCGACTACGGCCGAGGCGGGTTACCCGAAGGTGATCTCGGACAACTGGTACGGCCTGGTCGCCCCGGCCGCGACCCCGCCCGCGGTCCTCAAGCGGATCCACGACGCCGCGATCGCGGCGCTGCATTCGCCCGAGCTTCTGGAGCAGTTCGCCAAGGTGAGCGGTATCGCTTTCCCGTCCACGCCGCAGGAATACGCGGCCTTCCTCTCCGAGGAGCAGGCGAGGTGGAGCATGATCATCAAGGCGATCGGCTTCAAGGAGTAAAGCCGAGGCGGAGCGCGGCTTTGCTTCTGCGCGATGGAACGGACGCGATGCGCCGCTCATCGCGCAGGGCGATCGAACGAGCGATGAACGATCCCGTTCCTTCCTTTCATCCTTCGCCCAGCCGGCCGAAGCTCGGGCTTCCAGCGGGCGCGTGCGACGCGCACGTGCACGTGTTCGGCCCGCAGCGCGTCTTCCCCTTCGCCGCGGACCGCCCCTTCACGCCCGCCGACGCGCCGAAGGAAAAACTCTTCGCGCTGCACGCGATGCTCGGGATCGAGCATTGCGTGATCGTCCAGTCCACCTGCCACGGGTTCGACAACTCGGTCGTCGCGGACGCGCTGGCCGCGAAGAACGGCGACTATCGCGGCGTGGCGCTCCTGCCTGCGACGATCGATGATGCGGAGCTCGGGCGGCTCGATGCGCTCGGGTTCCGCGGCGTGCGGTTCAATTTCATGAAACATCTCGGCAAGCGTGCGGGCATAGAGGAGGCGATCGCGCTCAGCAAGCGTCTGGCGAAGCTCGGCTGGCACCTGCAGGTGCATTTCGAGGCGGCGCTCATCGACGAGCTCGCGCCGTGGCTGAAGCGCTCGGCCGTGCCGGTCGTCATCGACCATATGGGGCGAGTGGACGCCTCGCTCGGGCCCGATCAGCCTGCGTTCCGGCAGTTGCTCTCGCTCATGCACGACGGGAGATTCTGGGTGAAGGTGAGCGGCTCGGAGCGCATCTCGCGCAAGCCCCCGCCGTGGGAGGACGCGATCCCCTTTGCGCGCAAGCTCGTCGCGGAATTTCCCGAGCGCACGCTGTGGGGCAGCGACTGGCCGCACCCGAACCTCGCCGCCGTGCCCGACGACGGCATGCTCGTCGACCTGCTTGCCGAGATCGCCCCTTCGGAAAGACAGCGCCGCGCGCTGCTTGTGGACAACCCTCGGCGTTTTTACGGGTTCGGAAGATGACCGGGCGCCTCGAAGGCGAAGTCGCGATCGTCACCGGCACGGAGATCGTCGTCGACGGCGGGATGACCGCGCGGTGCGATTGAGATCGGGGCTCTGCGCGGTGAAGCGCCCGTCTTCCCGGGGCGTCGCCGCCATTCTATTGTATGCTTCCGGGTGAGGCAGCCGGAAGGAGCTTGCATGCCCGTCAGGAAAATCCTCGTCGTCGACGATTCGGCCACCAACCGCCACGCGATCTCCGAGATGCTGGCGAGGCACGGGTATCGATGCATCTTTGCGGAGACCGGTAAAGAGGCGATCGAAAAGGCGAAAACCGAAAAGCCCGATCTCATCCTGATGGACGTCGTCATGCCCGACATGGACGGCTTTCAGGCGACGCGCGCCATCACGCGCGACGAGGAGACCAAGCACATTCCGGTGATCATGTGCACCAGCAAGAACCAGGAAACCGACCGGCTGTGGGGCATTCGCCAGGGCGCCAAGAGCTACCTGTTGAAGCCGGTCGACGAGAAAGAGCTCCTCGGCAAGATCACGGGGATCGGCTAGGCGGACTGTCCGCGGACCGCGTGTGCACCATCGAAGCCCCGGGACTCAAGGCGCAATGACCACAGCGGGCGGACTGCGCGGCGCCGCAGACGATCCTTCGGCTGCCGCGGCATCGTCCTGCGCGGTCTCCCGGCGCGCCGCAAGGCGCCTCCTGCGCGCGTGGACGATAGAGGACCTGCGGCGGCTCGCCGAAAAGCGGCTGCCGCGCGCGGTCTTCGATTTCTTCGACGGCGGCGCCGAGGATGAAACGACGCTGCGCGACAACCGCGCCGCCTTCGAGCGCGTGCGCCTCGCCCCGAGGATGCTGACCGGCGTCGCTCAGATCGATACGGCGAGCGATATTCTCGGTTCGCGCTCGAAACTCCCCATCGCGATCGGCCCCACCGGCGGGGTCGGATTCGGCTGGCCGTTCGCTGACGTGGGCATCGCGCGCGCGGCCGCCGCGGCCGGAATACCGTATACCTTGTCGACCATGGCCACGGCCTCGATCGAGCGCATCGCTCGCGAGGCCGGAGGGCGCCTCTGGTTCCAGGCCTACATCTTCAAGAACCGCGACATCACGAGGCAGCTGATCGAGCGCGCGCGGCAGCTCGGCTACGATGCGCTGATGGTCACGGTGGACGTGCCCGTCGGCGGCAAGCGCGAGCGGGATTTCCGCAACGACTTTGGGATCCGCTTCCGCTTCACGCCGAGGAACGTGCTCGATTTCGCCTCGCGCCCCGGCTGGGCGCTCTCGGTGCTCCGCCACGGCATGCCGGCTCTGGAGAACGTCGCGGGCTTCGCGCCCGAGGCGACCAGCATCGCGGAGATCGCTTCTTCGGTCGGGAGCTTCTGGGACGCGGGCTTCGACTGGGACGGCCTCAAGGAAATGCGCGAGCGCTGGCCGCGAAAGATGCTCGTGAAAGGCGTTCTGCGCGCCGACGACGCCGAGCGGCTCGCGAGCCTCGGCATCGACGCGGTGGTCGTCTCCAATCACGGCGGACGCCAGCTCGACGGCGCGGTGGCCTCGCTCGACGCCCTGCCGCCGATCGTGGGTGCGGTGAAAGGCAGGATGAGCGTGCTCGTCGACGGCGGCGTGCGCCGGGGAGTCGACGTGTTGAAGGCGGTTGCGCTCGGCGCCGAAGGCGTCATGCTCGGCCGTGCGACCCTTTACGGCGCGTGCGCAGCGGGCGAGGCGGGCGCTGCGCGCGCCCTGGAGATCCTGCGGGACGAACTGGTTCGCGCGATGCAGCTCTCGGGGGTGCGGTCGGTGCGCGAGATCGGCCCCGACCTGCTCGCGCCGTCGCAGCCGCCGCTCTAGCGGCGCGGCAGCTCGATCGGCTTGCCGTGCGGCGTCGCGCGCGCGGCGGCGTCCCATTCGTCCACGCGCCGCTCGAGCTCCTGACCGGGGATGAGTTTTTTCCGCGCGACGAGCTTCTCCAGGGCGGCGAGCCAGTGCTCGTAGTAATGGCTGCCGTCGTCCGGCTCCCCGCGCGAAGCCGCCGCGGCGAGCTCCGCCGCGAGCGCGTCGGCCCATTCGCGCCAGGTGAAGACGCCGCGCGCATTCAGCGAAACCGTCATCGCGAAAGCCTGCGCCTCCCACGGCGCCTTGAAGACCGGCCCGGCCTCGTCGCGTGGCAGCGCGGGGAGGGCGCGAAGGTCCGCCTCAGGCGCGATCGAGGTGCTCATCCCAGAGATCGACGTAGACGCTGTCGCGCGCGGGAGCTTTGGGTCCCCACAGCTCGCGCGCGGCGAAGCGCACGCTGTAGCAGTGCTGGGGCTTCTTGTCGCGCGTCATGGCGTGGGTGTCGGGGAAGATGAACACGCCGTGGTCCCGGTCGATGACGCCGCGCTTGCCGCGCGCGTAGCGCGGCAGGCGCGTGTGGCCGACGGGGTGATCGTTGCGCGTGAGCACGCGGTCGCCGGGCTTGAACTTCGGCGCTACGTCGTCGTCGAGCCGCGCGAGGCGGCGCACGCGCAGGTACGCCGCCACCTCGGAGGGCCGCAGCGCACGAAAGGCGCTCGCTTTCGATTCGGCACGCCCGGTCTCCAGCTCTTTCGCCGTGATCAGGCCGTTCTCCACGAGCAGCATCTCCAGGCCGCGCAGCCATTTCTCGTAGTACGTCGAAGCCAGGTATTCGGCGGGCGGAATCCGCTCGCGCGAGTGGCGCCCCACGTCGATGTTCCACTTGCGGTGGTAGCCGCAGGCGATGTTGAGCGCATGCACCCGCGCTTCCCACGTCGAGTGGTAGACGGGCTCGTTCTTCTCGATCTCGACCGGCCCCATGCCGTGCATGCCGCCCATGTCGTGCACGCTGTTCATCGCTTGCTCCGGTCGGGCGCGCGCACCTGCGCCACGCCGATCATCGCGTCGCGCGTGACGATCGCCGCGAGCTCGTCCTCGCTCCAGCCCTCCGTCCCCGCCGGGCGCTCCGGCAGCACGAGGTAGCGCAGCTCCGCGGTCGAGTCCCACACGCGCACCTCGACTCCGTCGGGAACGTCCTCGCCCAGCTCCTTCAGCACGCCGCGCGGATCGATGACGGCGCGCGCGCGGTACGGCGCGGACTTGTACCAGACGGGCGGCAGCCCGAGCACCGGCCACGGGTAGCAGGAGCACAGCGTGCACACGACGACGTTGCGCACCTTGGGCGTGTTCTCGAGCACCACCATGTCCTCGCCCTGGCGCCCGATGAAACCGAACTCGGCGATGGCGGCGCTGGCGTCCTCGAGCAGGCGTTTCCTGTAGGCGGGATCGACCCAGGCGCGGGCGACGATGCGGGCGCCGTTGCGCGGCCCGACTTTCGTCTCATAGGTGTCGATCAGCTCGTCGAGCGCTTTCGGATCGACGAGGCCCTTTTCGACGAGCAAGGACTCGAGCGCCTTGGCGCGCAAGGCGGGGCCCGAGAGCGGGCGGTCGTGCTCGCGCGCGTGCTCGTCGTCGTGATGGTCGCTCATGACTCCCTACGCTGCGATGTTGATGACGAGTAACACGGCGCCTATCGTTCCCACCGCGGCGCCGACTCCGGAGGAGGCGAGCCTCGCCCAGGCTTCGCGGGTGGCGATCAGACGTCGATGGATCAAGAAAGCCGCCGTGGCGATGCCGAGCTGAATGGCGGAGAAACCGACGAGGTACGCGACCAGCGGCGTCGCCTCCGCGCCGAATACGGACTCCGCGTAGGCGTATCCGTGCAGCGCTCCCGCAAGCGCGAGACCGCCTGCGAGCCACGTGAGCCCGACCCGGCGCCGCGCCGCCACCAGGCCCCCGATCAGGATCACCGAGAGCGCCACGCCGATTTCGGCGCCGGGCAGGCCGGCCCCAGCGAGGTGCAGCGCCGCGCCGAGCAGGGCTCCGACGATGAGGGCGAGGACGCCCCACATCCCGCCCTCGACCGTCGCGAGGAAAAATCCCGCGGCAACGATGAACGCCGCGTGATCCAAGCCGATCACCGGGTGCCCGAGGCCCGAGAGCAGGCCTTGCACGAAGGTCTGAGGCAGCCCTCCGCCCATGAAGTGATGAGCCCAGGCGATGCGAGGAAGCAGGGCGAGTGCGGCCGCGGCGACGGTGAATGCTTTCATCGCTTTTGTCGAGTATACCGGCAGGCGCGGGGAAGTGCGATCCGGTGCGCCCCGCGCCGCGTTGCCGCCGCGCGGACAGGCCGGTAATATGAATTCCACAAAGGAGGAGAATATGCACAGGTCATTGGGAATTCT
>VBDM01000041.1:6847-14893 GCA_005881355.1 Betaproteobacteria bacterium | reverse complement strand
GGTCGACTGCGAGCTTCGCCTTCACGCGGTGATCGCGCGCGTGGATATCCGAGAGGAAGGACTCGTAGCGGTCGGCCGCGAACTTCACCGGGCGCCCGAGCATGAGCGAGAGGGCGCAGGCGGCGATCTCGTCGCCGTAGGTGTGGATCTTGATGCCGAAGGAGCCGCCGACGTCGCGCGCGACGATGCGCACGCGGTGCTCGTCGAGCGCGAGGCGGCTCGCGATGATCCCCTGCATCATGTGCGGCGACTGTCCGCAGTGGTACACGGTCATGCTCTCTTCCGCCGGATTGTAGTCGGCAAGGATGGCGCGCGGCTCCATGGTGACGCCGGTGTGGCGGCCGAAATGGATCGTGTCCTCGACGACGAGGTGTGCGGCCTTGAACGCCGCGTCCACGCCGCCGGTGTCCACGGTCCTCTGGAAGCACAGGTTGCTGCCGAATTCCTTGTGGATCACCACCGCATCGGGATCGAGCGCGCGCTCCGCGTCGAGCGCTGCGGGCAGCTCCTCGTATCTGACGTCCACCGCGTCGACGGCATCCTCGGCTTCGGCGCGCGATTGCGCCACCACCGCGACCACCGGCTCGCCCTGCCAGCGCGCGACCTCCATCGCGAGCGGATACTGCGGCGGCGAGCGCATGCCCTGAAGGTGCGTGAGCACTCCGACGTAGGGCTTGCACACCATGGCGATTTCGGCGCCGGTGACAACGCGCACGACCCCGGGCATCGCCGCGGCCTTCTTCGTTTCGATCTTGACGATCTTCGCGTGGGCGTGAGGCGAGCGCACGTAGGCGACGTGCACCGTGCGCGGGAGCACGATGTCGTCGACGTACTGGCCTCTCCCTTGCGCGAGGCGCCGCGCGTTCGGCCGCGTGACCGAGCGGCCGACGTAGCTGTTGGGCGCGTCGAAGTCGAGCGTTTTCGTCGCTTCGTCGAATTCGCTCATCGATTTGCTGCCCTCGCGTTTGCGACCGCCTCGATCGCGTCGACGATCGACTGATATCCGGTGCAGCGGCAGTAATTGCCGGAGAGATACTCGCGGATGCGCTCGCGGGTTGGGTTCGGCTCGTCGCGCAGGAGCGCCTGCGCGGCCATCAGGACGCCCGGCGTGCAGAAGCCGCATTGCAGCGCGTTGTACAGCACGAACGCGCTCTGCAGCTCCTCGATCTCGCGCGAGTCCGAGAGGCCTTCGATCGTGTCTACCGCGCAGCCGTCGGCTTGAGCGGCGAACATCAGGCAGCCGCGCACGATTTCGCCGTCGACGCGCACCGTGCAGGCGCCGCACACGCCGTGCTCGCAGCCGACGTGGGTGCCGGTGAGCTCGAGCTCGTTGCGAAGAAAGTCGGCGAGGTTGAGACGCGCGGGCACGCTGCGCTTCACGCGCTCGCCGTTGACGGTCAGCGAGATTTCCAGCGTTTCGACGGCGTTCACGTTGCGACCCCATCCATTTGCTTGAGCACGCGGCCGGCCAGCACCTTGGCGAGATGCAGCTTGGTCGCGGCCGAGCCGTGGAGGTCGGCGCGCGGCGAGAGATCGGCGTCGAGCTTTGCGAGCGCCGCTTCGATCGACTCGGCGGCCGCGGGCCGGCCCTCGAGCGCGCGCTCGAACTGCGCCGCTCGCCCCGGACGGTCGGCCACGCCGAAGAACACGACGCGCATGTCGGAGAATTTCTTCCCCTGCGTCGATCCGTGCGCGGCGACTCCGACCATGGCGTAGTCCCCGTGGCGGCGCGCGAGCTCGCCGAACGCCGAGGCGTAGCCGGGTTTCGGAAGCGGGAATTCCGCGGCGATGAGGAGCTCGCCGGGTTTCAGCGCTGTCGCGTAAAGACCCTTGAAGAAATCCTGGGCGGCGATGCGGCGCTCGCCCTTTTTTCCCGCGGCGATGAAGGTCGCGCCGAGCGCGAGCGCACAGGCCGGCAGCTCCGCGGCGGGGTCGCCGAGCGCGCAACTGCCGCCGAAAGTGCCGCGGTTGCGGATCGCCGGGTGCGCGATGTGCGGAATCGCGGCCGCGACGAGCGGCAGGTGCCGGGCGATGTCGGCGGAGCGCCCGAGCTCGGCGTGGCGCGTGAGCGCACCGATGCGCACGTGGTTCTTCGCGACCTTGATCCCAGAGAGCGCGGCGATGCGGTTGACGTCCACGAGAACTCTCGGCGCGGCGAGCCGGAAGTTCAGCATCGGGACGAGGCTCTGCCCGCCCGCGAGCACCCGCGCCTCGTCCTTGTGCTCGGCAAGAAGCGCAAGCGCCTCGGCGATGCTTGCCGGTCGCGCGTAGGCAAAGCGCGGTGCTTTCATCCCTCCTCCTCGGTAGTATTATGAAGCACGCCAAAGGAGATCGTCATGGAATACCAGGAAACCCTGCCGCGCCGCGGCGTATCGCGGAAGGAAATGCTCAAGCGCGTCGCGCGCTTCAAGAAACTGAAAGGCTCCGACGGCGGCCTGCCCGATTCGAAGATGCCCGGCTGCGAGCGCATTCTCTACAACGTCATCGGCTTCCAGCCGCCCGAGACCGAGCGCGGCGGCAAGCAGTCTCCGGTGGGCGTGAAGGCCGCGCGCATGGCCGCGATCAAGATCTCCGAAGGATTCAACCTCGGCTACTGCCGCGCGCGCCCGGGCAAGGGCCCGATGCTGCACAACCACGACACCAACGAGACCTTCATCGCCATGACCGGGACCTGGCGCGCGATCTGGGAGGGGAAGGGCGGCAGGCTCGAGCACGTGGACCTGAAGCCGCTCGACCTGATCTCCTTCCCGCCCGGCGCCATACGCCGCTTCATGAACGTCACCCGGGGACCGAAAAACAAGTACTCGACCCTGATGTTCGTGATCGGCGGCAACGCGCCGAGCTCGGAATTCACGAACGAATCGATGCGCAGAATCGAGGCCGCGGGCGCGATGCCGCGAACGTGAGGCGTTTTCCCCTCCGCGAACAAGGGGAGAAACAAAGGGAACCGCCCGGCCCTGTCATTTCCGGCAGGGATTCATTTTTGCCCCGAAACCCGGTATGTTTCGACCGTCGCACGCTCCAGGGCCAGCGGTCCTGCGGGAACAAAAAAGGGAGGAGCCATCATGCATCGAGCGAGTTGGATTTGGGCAGCCGTCCTGATCCTCGGTCAACCCGGCCTCGCGCTGTCGCAGGCGCCCGAGCAGACGATCTTCGGGCCGGCGCAGTACGAGCACCCGGCCGCGGGGCCGAGCCGGGCCGCCGACACGGTCGCGGTGCCCGCCGACGTGACCGGCCCGTTCACGCTGCGGATCCGGAACGGGGCCGGCGAAGAGCGCGTGAACGCCGGCTGGGTGTACCTGAACGGCGTGCAGATCGTCGGGCCGGCGGATTTCCATCCGCAAGTCGACGAGCTCGAGCGGCCGGTGCCGCTTCAGGCCGGGAACGAGCTGATCGTCGTGATCCGGGGACGCGCCGGCACGCGCCTGAGCCTCGCCGTTTCCGGGCGGCTCAAACCGCCGGTGATCGACTCAGTCGCGCCGGAGAACGGCTCGGCCGGGACGCTGGTGACGTTCACTGGCGCGTTTTTCGACCCGGTTCCCGCAAACAACCAGGTCGCGTTCGCGGGCGCGGACGGCACGCCCGCCCAGGCCGCGGTGATCGCGGCGAATGCATCGCAGGTCACGGTGAGAGTGCCCGAGCTCGCCGCGTCGGGCCCGATCACGCTCACCAATTCCCGCGGCACGGCGCAGAGCACGGCGTTCACCCTGCTGCCGCTCAATACCCGGTTCACCGCCACGCGGGCCGGCCTCACCGCGCCGCTGACCCGTCTGAGCACCCCCGTCACGCCGTTCGTGGAGGGCGCCAACCCCGGAGACAGCTTCATCTTCGACCTTGTCACGTTGCCCACGAAGGGTACGGCGCTCCGCGACAACAACAAGCTCTCGTTCTCGTACCAGGCGACTGCGGCGATCAACGATGTCGACCTGTTCACGTATCGCGCCACGTTCGCCGACGGCTCGGCGCGGGAGGGCACCGCCCGGGTCAAGGCGTACAACCAGGGCAACCTCACCGCCTGCACGAGGACCAGCACGCTCGCGCAACGGACGAACGTGGTGAACTGCGCCTTCTACGGCGAGGTCGTGACGCGCACCAGCGCGACGGGCGCGCCCGTGACCGTGCAGTACATCGCGGTGCGCCCGTCGAGCGGCGCGGCGCCCAAGGCCGCGGTGTTCCTGATCGGGGGCACCGACTTCAACCTGAACTTCACCGGGAGCGCCGCCACTGGCCTGGCCACCTTTATCGGCGCGAACTTCCTGGTGCGCACGGCACAGATCCTGGCGAACGCGGGGTATCTCGCGATCGCGATGAACGGCCCGAGCGATCTGCCCGACCCGAGGACGATCGGCCAGTCCGACCTGTACCGGACCCAGGTGCGGCACGCGGTCGATATCCTGATGGTGCTCAGAGAAGTGAATACGGACAATCTCGACGTGTTCATCGCGGGCACCAGCCGCGGCGCGATCTCGGCGGTCGCGACGAATCTGATCGGGGCCGGGATCGCGCTCTCGAGCGCGGTGACCCGGTCCACCGGCGTCACGGGCCCGCTCTGGATAGGCGACCCGAGCCACCCGAACCTGCTGCCGGGCTTCGTCGCGCGGCCGTCGCATGTGCTCTGGAATACGCTGGACCAGTGCTTCGTGACCGTGCCCGCGGACTCGCAGAAGCTGGCCGACGACCTGGGCGCGGCGTCCGATTTCGTGACCGGCGGACTCATCGCCGATCCCACCGACCAGTGCGGCGCGCAGCATCTCCACGGCTTCTACGCGATCGAGCCCGAGGCCGTCGGCAAGACCACGGCCTGGCTCGACGGCCGGGTCGCCGCGCTCGCCGGCAACAAGCGCCCCGACGCGGCGTTCGCGCTGCTTCCCACGGCGGTCGGCGTTCCGCTGCAGATCGACCTGGCCGCGCTGACTCGCGATGTCGACGGCGACCCGCTGTCGTACACCCTGTCGCACGTCGGCTCGGGCCGCGGCGGGACCGTGACACTGAGCGGCGCGGTGCTGACTTACGCGCCTCCCGCGGACGCGACTGGCGGAACGGACAACTTCGTCTACGTCGTGACCGACGGCCGGGGCGGGGTCAACGCCGCAGTGATCAGGATGCGGATCGGGGGCTGATCGCTTTTCCGCGGGACGGCGTCCTGCTAGGCTGGGCCATGAACTTCGGCGTCTTCGACCACCTCGACCTGAGCGGCAGCCCGATCGAGCGTTTCTACCGCGAGCGCCTGGAGCTGGTCGAAGCCTACGAGCGCGCGGGCTTCCACGCCTACCACGTCGCCGAGCACCACCTGACGCCGCTCGGCATGGCGCCCTCGCCGAGCGTGTTCCTCGCGGCGGTGGCGCAGCGCACGAAGCGGCTGCGCTTCGGGCCCATGGTGTACGTCGCGCCGCTGTATCACCCTTTGCGCCTGCTGGAAGAAATCGGCATGCTCGACCAAATGAGCGGGGGCCGGCTGGAGATCGCGTTCGGCCGCGGCGCGCTGGCAGCGGAGCTGCGCTTCTACGACGTCGATCCGGCGCAGTCGGAGAAGATGCACCAGGACGCCGTCGGCTTCGTGCTCGCGGCCCTCCGCGAAGGCGCGGTGACCGTGAGCGAGGAAGGCGGCAGGAAGCGGCGCCTGCCGCTCGCGGTTCCGCCGCTGCAGAAGCCGCATCCGCCGCTCTGGTACGGGATCCATTCGCCCCAGACCGCCGAGCGCGCGGCGCGCCTGGGCATGAACGTCATGACCCTGGACTGGGCGTCGCAGACCCGGGCGTGCACCGATCGTTTTCGCGCCGCGTGGAAGGAGACCCGGGGCGAGGCGCCGCTGCCGAAGGTCGGCATCGGTCGTTTCGTTTTCGTCGGCAGGAAAGCGCTCGAGGCGCGCGCGACCGCGGGCCGTGCTTACCGGCGCTGGCACGAGAGCTTCAACTACCTGTCCTCGCTCATGGGATTCAGGCACCTGCGCGAGCGACCGCCGGAGTTCGACGCCATCGTCGAGGACGGCCGCGCGTTCGCCGGCACGCCCGAGAGCGTAGCCGAATACGTGCGCAAGCAGATGAACGAGGCGGGCGCGAACTACTTCGTGGGGCAGTTCGCCTTCGGCGACCTCGCGCTCGAGGAGACGCTGCGCTCGGTCGGACTGTTCGCGGCCGAGGTGATGCCGATGCTCGAGCGTGATGCGCGTCTCGCACCTGCCTGATGAAGATCCCCATGCGCACTCTCCTCCTCGCGCTCGCGATCGGCGTAGTCGCGCCGGACCCCGCCGCCGCTCAAAATTATCCGTCGAAGACCGTGAAGATCATAGTCGGCACCTCGCCCGGCGGCTCGCCCGACGTGTTCGCGCGCTTGATCGCGCAGAAGATGAGCGAGTCCTGGGGACAGGTCGTGATCGAGAACCGCATCGGCGCGAACGGCAACATCGCCGCGGAAATGGTCTCCAAGTCGGCGCCCGACGGCTACACCGCCTACGTGTGCGACAGCGCGATCTGGGCGATCAACCCGCACCTGTACGCGAAAGTTCCTTACCGGCCGCTCGAGGATTTCGCGGGCATCACCACGATCTCGACGCTGCCGACTTTCCTCACGGTGCATCCATCGGTCCCGGCGACGACTTACGCGGAATTCGTCGCCTACGCCAAGCAGAATCCCGGGAAGCTCTCCTACGCTTCCGCAGGCAACGGCTCGATCCATCACATCACCACGGAGCTGTTCAAGTCGCTCGCGGGGATCAGCATGGTGCACGTGCCCTACAAGGGAATGGGACAGGCCGGGCCGGCGCTGATCGCGGGCGACGTGCAGGTCGCCTTCTCCAGCTATACCGCGATGGCGCAATTCGCCAGGGCGGGAAAGGTGCGCATCCTCGCGAGCGCCGACGGCAAGCGCACGCCCGCGCTGCCGGACGTCCCGACGATCGCCGAGCTCGGCATTCCCGGCTTCGACATGGCCTCCATGCTGGGCGCGCTGGTGCCCGCGGGAACACCTCGCGCGGTCGTCGAGAGGCTGAACGCCGGCGTCGTGGCGGCGGTGGCCTCGCCCGAGGTCCACGACAAAATAGCCGGATTCGGCGTGCGCACAGTCACGGGCACGCCCGAGCAGTTCGACGCACTGAGGCGCGCCGAGTACGAGAAGTACGCGAAGCTGGTGAAGCTCTCCGGAGCGAAGCTCGATTGACCTGTTGCTTTTCCCCTCCTCATTTGAGGAGGGGTGCCGGCGAAGCCGGCGGGGTGGTTTGGCCCGCACTACCGCTTCTTCCCCAGCTCTCCCTTCTCGATTCTCGCCCCAGTGGAACATCACCGGGCACTTCGGTTTTTCGCCGGCGTTGTTCGGGATGCCGCCGCCGTAGTAGCACACCGTGCAGGCGAGGCCCGCGAGCCGCGCCGCCGCCATCCACGACACCGTCCCGCCCCAGCAGTAGCCGACGATGCCGACCTTGCCCGCGGACTTCACGTTGTCCATCGCGGCACCTGCGTCTTTCATCACCGTGTCCCAATTCATCTTCGGGATGAACGTGCGGCCGACCTCGATGTCGGCCTGCGAGTAGCCGAGGTCGACGCCGCGCTGCGCGCGGTCGAAGAACGCCGGCGCGATTGCGAGATAGCCGTCCGCGGCGTAGCCGTCGGCGACGCTCTTGATGTGGCTGTTGACCCCGAAGATTTCCTGCACCACGATCAAGGCCCCGCGCGGCTTGCCCTTGGGCTCTGCGCGGTAGGCGGCGAGTTTGTGGCCGTCCGAGGCGGTCAGCTCGATCATCTTGCCCACGTTCGTGTCTCCTTTGGCGTTCTTGGGGAGCGCAAAGTGTACTTCGTTCTTTGGCATAATGTCGCCGAAAGCCTGGGGCGACCCGGCCCCGCAGCATAGGACAAGCGACAGGAGCCCGCCATGCCCGTCACCGAGCTCAACCACTTCCTCATCCGCGCGAACGACCTCGAGCGCACCAAGGATTTCTATTGCGAGGTGCTCGGCTTCGAGGTGATGCCGCGGCCCGACTTTCCGTTCCCGGGCTACTGGCTCGGCGTGAACGGCAAGATCCAGGTGCACATGGCTCAAGGCGGCGTCCCCAAC
>VBDM01000041.1:0-6825 GCA_005881355.1 Betaproteobacteria bacterium | reverse complement strand
GACCACGTCGCGTTCCTTGCGACCGAGCCCGAGAAGTTCATGAAGCGCTTCAAGGAGCTCGGCGTTCATTGCCGGCCGCGCAGCTTCCCCGAGTCGGGGCTGTACCAGCTCTTCATCAAGGACCCGGATGGCCTCACGATCGAGCTCAATTTCTGGGGCATCGAGAAGGCGCCCGAGTGGGGCGGCGAGGACTACGCCCGGATGCCGCGCGCCGCTTCGGCGAAAAAGAAGGCGGCGAAGGCCAAGGCTGCGGCGTAATGAACGCCCCCGACAAGGGCGCGCGCAGCTTCGCCGGCGTCTCCTACGAGGAGGCGCTCAAGCGCGCGCGCGACCTGGTGCCCGCCTTGCGCGAGCGCGCAGCGCGTGCCGAGGAAGCCCGCGTCATGCCCGCCGAGACGATCGCCGACCTGCACGCGAGCGGCCTCTTGCGCACCCTCCAGCCCGGGCGCTGGGGCGGCATGGAGTACGACTTCATCGCGTACGTGGACTTTCCCCTGGAGCTCGCGCGCGGCTGCGCCTCGACCGGCTGGAACTTCGCGAACCTCCAGGTCCACCACTGGATGCTCGCGCTGTACGACGAGCGCGCGCAGGAAGAAGTCTGGGGCGCGGACCCCGACGCGCTGATCGCCTCGGGGATCGCGTTTCCACAGGGGCGCGGCAGGAAGGCCGAAGGCGGCTTCGTCGTCGGCGGCAGGTGGAATTTCTCCAGCTGCGTCAACGTCGCCGACTGGAACATGCTCGCCGTCACCGTGAAAGACGGCGAGCGCGTCGTCGACCACCGCATGTGCCTGCTGCACAAGTCCCAGTACGAGATCGTCGACGACTGGCAGGTGCTCGGCCTGCGCTCGACCGGCAGCATGACCGTGGTCGCGAAGGATGTTTTCGTTCCCGAATACAAGGCGCTGTGCATGTACGACACGCGCGGCGGGGACCGTTTTCCCGGCGCCCGCACGAACAGGAACCCGTGCTACCAGGTGCCCGCCAATCCGCTGCTCGGGCACGGCATCGGCGCCTGCGCCGTGGGCAATGCGCAAGCCGCGCTCGATCTCACGATCGACGCCGTCAAGGAGCGCAGCACCAACTATACCGGCATGAAGATGCGCGACTTCCAGGCGGTGCAGCTGAGGATAGGCGCCGCCGGCGCGAAGATCGACGCGGCGCGTCTTATCCTGCGCAACGACGCGATCGAAGGTCAGGAGATCGCAAAGCGCAAGGCCGCGGCCGCCACGCTGAGGAAGCTCGGCTTCAAGCGCAATCTCGCGTACGCGGTCGGCCTCTGCACCGAGGCGGTGGACATCCTCCACGCCATGGCGGGCGCGAACGGCATCTACGAGTCCTACCCGCTGGAGCGCATCTTCCGCGACGCGCACTCGCTCGCCGGCCACATCAGCTTCAGCTTGGACGCGCAGGCCTCCGCCTGGGGCCTCGCCGCCCTGGGCGGCGAGGTGAACAACCCGACGCTCTAGGTATTTACGATGATGGGATACCTCCCCTCATACTCCCCTAAATTTGAGGCTGTTTCAGGGCTCCCGAATCAGGACTCCTGAAACAGCCTGTGAGAACAAGATGAGAAGAACGTGAGACTCTGCCGCTTCGACAACAACCGCCTAGGCATCGTGGAGGGCGGCGAGGTGCTGGATGTGACCAAGGCGCTCTCGGTGATCCCGGAGCAGCGCTGGCCGATCGCCCAGGGCGATCCGCTGATCGCGAACCTCAAGCGCGTGATCGCCGCGGCGAAGAAGCTCGCCCCCAAAGCGAAGAAAAGGCCGATCGCGAAAGTGAGGCTCCTTTCCCCCGTTCCCAATCCCTCGAAGATCATCGGGGCGCCGATCAACTACGACGACCACATCGCCGAATCGATCAAGGACCCGGGCATCGCGCAGGGCCGCACCAACATCCAGAGGGGCATAGGCGAGTGGGGCCTTTTCCTCAAGGCGAATTCCTCGCTGATCGGCTTCGGCGAGCAGATCCGGCTGCGCTGGCCCGACCGGCGCAACGACCACGAGGTCGAGCTCGCGCTCGTGATCGGCAGGCGCGGCAGCAGGATCCCGAAGGAAAAGGCGCTCGAATACGTGTGCGCCTATTCGATCGGCCTGGACATGACCGTCCGGGGGCCCGAGCTGCAGTGCTTCAGGAAGTCGATCGACACCTACAGCGTCCTCGGGCCGTGGCTCGTGACCGCGGACGAGATCGCCGACCCGAACAACCTCGATCTCTCGATCAGGGTGAACGGGGAGGTGAAGCAGGATTCGAACACGAAATACCTCGTCTACAATGTCGAGCGGCTGATCGAGTTCGGCTCGGCGATGTACACGCTCCACCCGGGAGACGTCATCATGACCGGCACGCCCGCGGGCGTGAGCCCGGTGAAGCCGGGCGATACGCTGCACGCGTACGTCCAGGGAGTCGGCGAAGGGGATATCCGGATCGCACCGGCGTACTCATGACCGGCCGCAACCGCGCCGCCGTCGCCTATGTCGGACAGACTGGAGAGCCCATGCCCGTCACGGAAAAAACCATACTCGCCGCCGAGCTGCGGCTCGAGGTGCAGGAGTTCTACTTCCGTTACGCCGAGTGCCTCGACGGCGGCCGGCTCCAGCAGTGGCCGGAGTTTTTCGTGGACGCGTGCACCTACCGCGTCGCGACGCGCCGCAACCTGCGCATGGGCCCGGACGACGATCTCGTGTCCCTGTCCACCAAGACCTCGCTGCGCGACCGCATCGCCGCGATCGGCCAGTCGGAGGACTACGAGCCGCACGTGCAGCGCCACATCGTCTCCAACTTCCGCATCCAGGCGGCCTCCGACGAGGAGCTGCGCGTGCAGGCGAATTTCCAGATCCTGCGCACCTTCCCGGAGCGGCGCACGGAATATTTCGTCTCGGGCTGCTACGACGACCGCATCGCCATCTCGGGCAAGCGGCTGAACTTCAGGGAGAAGCTCTGCGTGCTCGACTCGGACGTTCCGCCCGAGTCGCTGGTCTATCCTATATAAGGACTTTGACGGGTCAGTCGGTTTCCCCTTAAGATTCCCAGGTTTTGCAGCGGCGGGGTGGGGAGTGTGGCGCATTTTCCGCCCGATAATCGGGCTGCAAGTACTGTGCACCGCGGCTGCAACGCTGCTCTCGGCCTGGCTCGCCGGACTACACGGCGCGGTCTCCGCTGCGTTGGGCGGGACGATAGGAATCGTTTCCGGGCTGGCTTTTGCGGCGCTGGCTGCACGAAGCAAATCGAGATCCGCGGGGGAGGCGCTGTATACCGTATTGAGGGCGGAGGCCGTCAAGGTGGTCCTCATGGTTCTCCTCTTGTGGATCGCGCTGGCGACGTACAGGGACGTCGTCGCGATCGGGCTGATCGGCACTTTCATCGCCACGGTCCTGATTTTCACCATGGCAGTATTGGTTCGCGAAAAGTAGGATTCACGAAGAGCTTCCCGCAATGGCCGCCGAGCAAGCAATGACGCCGAGCTCCTACATCGGCCACCATCTGACGTTCCTTCAGCACCCGGTGGGCGAGAGCTCGTTCTGGACGCTGAACGTGGATTCGCTGGTGACCGCGGCGCTGCTCGGCGTCTTCAGTCTGGGTTTTCTCTGGTGGGTGGTGCGCGGGGCGACCTCCGGCGTTCCCGGCAAGCGCCAGGCCTTCGTCGAGATCCTCTGCGAATTCGTCGACAATCAGGCGAAGGACATCTTCCACGGCGACCGCAGGTTCATCGCGCCCACGGCCCTCACGGTGGGCCTGTGGGTGCTGCTCATGAACGCCATGGACTTCCTGCCGGTGGACATCCTGGGGTGGGTCACGCATTTTTTTGCGCCGCACGGATTCCGCTTCGTTCCCACCGCCGACGTCAACACGACCTTCGCGCTCGCGCTCTCGGTGTGGCTGCTCATGATCTATTTCTCGATCGCGGTGAAGGGCCTCGGCGGCTGGATCCACGAGCTGTTCTGCACGCCCTTCGGCTCGAACGTGCTGCTGTGGCTGCCGAATCTCCTGTTCAACCTGGTCGAGTACATTTCGAAGCCCCTGTCGCACTCGCTGCGGCTCTTCGGCAACATGTACGCGGGCGAGATCATCTTTCTGCTCTTGTGGATGATGGCAGCGGCCGGGTACTGGGGCACCGTCTTCGCCGTGCCTCTCGGCGTGATCTGGGCGGGATTCCACATCCTGATCGTCCTGCTGCAGGCGTATATATTCATGATGCTGACGATCGTCTACATTTCGATGGCCCACGAAAGCCACTGACCAACTGACGTTCTAGAAAGGGAACCACAATGGAAAAACTACAACTCGTCGCGCTGATCCAGGCCTATACCGGCGTCGGCATCGGCCTCATGGTCGGGCTCGGTGCATTGGGCGCCTGCGTCGGGGTGGGCATCATGTGCAGCCGCTTCCTCGAGGGCGCGGCGCGCCAGCCGGAGATGATCCCTGCGCTGCAGGTCAAGGTGTTCCTGCTCCTCGGCCTGATCGACGCCTCTTTCATCATCGGTCTGGGAATAGGCATGTTCTTCGCCTTCGCCAACCCGCTGCTCGGCGCGCTGGGCAGCTAGGACGGGCAAGGCGCTGCGTCGAAGATCTTCGCATGAACATCAACCTGACTCTGATCGCGCAGGCCCTCGCCTTCGCGCTTTTCATTTGGCTCACGGCCAAATTCATCTGGCCGGTGCTGATGCGCAAGATCGAAGAGCGCCAGAAGCAGATCGCCGACGGCCTGGCGGCGGGCGAGCGCGGCAAGCAGGAGCTGGAGGCGGCGGGCAAACGCGCCGGCGAAGAGCTCGCGAAGGCGCGCGAGCGCGTCGGCGAGATCATCGGCTCGGCGGAAAAGCGCGACGCCCAGATGCTGGACGAGGCGAAGGCGGCCGCGAGGGCGGAGGCCGACCGCATCCTCGCCGCGGCCAGGGCCGACATCGACCAGCAGGTCGCCCGCGCCAAGGAGACGCTGCGCGAGCAGGTCGCGGCGCTCGCCGTCGCCGGCGCCGAGAAGATCCTGCGCCGCGAAGTGAACGCCCAGACCCACGCCGACCTGCTCGGCCAGCTCAAGCGGGAGATCTAGAGCATCGATATGGATCGCGGAACGCGCAAATTTCGGGGATCAAAAGGGGGTGTGCCCCCTTTTATCGTGAAATAGCTCATGGCTGAAACAGCGACCGTCGCCAGACCCTACGCCGAAGCCGTATTCGGCCTCGCCGATAAAGCGGCCATGCTCGCCAAGTGGCAGGAAATGCTCGCGGCCATGGCGCAGATCGCCGTGCATCCGGACATGCGCGCGTGCATCTCGAATCCCAATCTCGGCGCGAGGCAGCTCTACGACCTGTTCATGGCGCTGTGCAACGAGGATTTCCCCGCCGACGCGCGCAACCTCGTGCGCGTGCTGATCGAGAACGGCCGTCTCGAGCTGCTGCCCGAGATCCACGGGCAGTTCATCGGGCTCAAGAACGAGCGCGAGGGCGTGGTCGAAGCCGAGATCCGCACCGCCTTCCAGCTGGACAACGCGCAGATCACCGGCCTCGTCGCGGACATCTCGCGGCGCCTGAAGCGCAGGGTCCAGCCGCACGTCACCCTGGACAAGGAGCTGATCGGGGGCGTGCGCATCACGGCCGGCGACGAGGTGATCGACTGCTCGGTGCGCGGCCAGCTCGAAGACATGGCCGCCGCGCTGAAGAGCTGACGAATGAATTCGAAGAACGGCATGAGGAGCTAAAGGACCAAGCATGCAGCAGCTCAACCCATCCGAAATCAGCGACCTGATCCGCAGCAAGATCCAGAATCTCGCGCTGTCGGCGGACGTGCGCACGCAGGGGACGGTCGTCACCGTCACCGACGGCATCTGCCGCATCCACGGGCTCTCCGACGTGATGCAGGGGGAGATGCTGGAATTCCCGAAGAACACCTACGGCCTCGCGCTCAACCTCGAGCGCGACTCGGTCGGCGCGGTGATCCTGGGCGAATACGAGCACATCACCGAGGGCGACACGGTCAAGTGCACCGGGCGCATTCTGGAGGTTCCGGTCGGGCCGGAGCTCCTCGGCCGCGTGGTGAACTCGCTCGGCCAGCCGATCGACGGCAAGGGCCCGATTGCCGCCAAGATGACCGACGTGATCGAGAAGGTCGCCCCCGGCGTGGTATGGCGCAAGTCCGTCTCGCAGCCGGTGCAGACCGGCCTGAAGGCGATCGACTCCATGGTGCCGATCGGCCGCGGCCAGCGCGAGCTCGTCATCGGCGACCGCCAGACGGGGAAGACGGCGGTCGCGGTGGACACCATCATCAACCAGAAAGGCAAGGACCTCATCTGCGTCTACGTCGCGATCGGCCAGAAGGCCTCGACCATCGCGACCGTGGTGCGCAAGCTCGAGGAGCACGGCGCCATGGCCTACACCATCGTGGTGGCGGCCTCGGCCTCCGAGTCTGCGGCGATGCAGTACATCGCGCCCTACTCCGGCTGCACCATGGGCGAGTACTTCCGCGACCGCGGCCAGGACGCGCTCATCATCTACGACGACCTCACCAAGCAGGCCTGGGCGTACCGGCAGATCTCGCTCCTCCTGCGCCGCCCGCCGGGACGCGAGGCGTATCCGGGCGACGTCTTCTACCTGCACTCGCGCCTGCTCGAGCGCGGCGCGCGCGTGAGCGAGGAGTACGTCGAGCGCTTCACCAAGGGAAAGGTCAAGGGAAAGACCGGATCGCTCACGGCGCTTCCCATCATCGAGACGCAGGCGGGTGACGTGACCGCGTTCGTGCCGACCAACGTCATCTCGATCACCGACGGGCAGATCTTCCTCGAGACCGATCTCTTCAACGCCGGCATCCGGCCCGCGATCAACGCGGGGATCT
>VBDM01000417.1 GCA_005881355.1 Betaproteobacteria bacterium | reverse complement strand
GGCTGGCTGGCGAAATACCGCGCCTCGCGTACACGAATACCGACTTCCTCATGAACCTCGCGCTCCAAACACTGTTCCAAGGTCTCGCCGGGTTCGACGAATCCGGCGAGCGCACTGTACATCCCCTCCGGGAACCGAGGCGAACGCGCGAGGAGCAACTCCTTTTCGCGCCGCACCAGCCCCATCACCGCCGGCGAAAGCCGTGGATAGGCCACTCGCCCGCAACCCGGGCATTGCCGGGAGCGCTCGCTCGCGCTCGCTGCGGTCGCCCTGCCGCACGCCCCACAGTACTGATGCGTGCGGTCCCAGTCGACGACCTGCAACGCCCGCCCTGCCAAGGCGAACTGCGCGTCATCGAGCGCTCCGAACAACGCCCGCAGACCCTGCCAAACCCATCCTTGCGGTGCTTCGGCTTCCGCCGCCGCCTCGGCGGCGAGCACCCCAAGATATTGTGTTCGCTCGAGCATCATACCCAAATTCTTGGGGTGATTGCAATGGGGAAGGGCGACGGCTGCGGGGGGCGCCGCGACCAGAAGCTCGAAATCGCGGAACACGAACCACAGGGAGCGCTCGGGCGGCTCCGCGGGCGGCTGGATAGCCGCGACGTAGGCCGCCGGCCACTGAAAAGGCATGCTCATGGGCGGCTCGGGCGGGAAATCCCGCGGGCTCAGGTTCGGCGCAGCCGTCGGATCAGGCTAGAGGTATCCCAGCGCGCGCCACCCATCTTAGATATCTCGTCGTAGTAGCCGGCGACTATCTGAGTGACCGGCAGGGGAGCGCCGTTCTCCTTGGCCGTCTCGGCGCAGATTCGCAGGTCTTTGCGCATCCAATCGACCGCGAAGCCGAAGTCGAACTTGTCATCCACCATAGTTTTGCCGCGGTTTTCCATTTGCCAGGATTGCGCGGCGCCTTTTGAGATCACGTCGAGCACCAGCTTGGCGTCAAGGCCCGCCTTGCGGGCGAAGTTGAGGCCCTCTGAGAGCGCCTGGACGAGTCCGGCGATGCAGATCTGGTTGACCATCTTGGTGAGCTGACCGGCCCCTGAGGCGCCCATCAAGGTGGTGGCCTTGGCGAAATGCGAGATAACGGGCTGCGCCCGCTCAAACGCCGCAGCGTCCCCACCCACCATCACCGTGAGCTGTCCGTTCTCCGCGCCAGCCTGGCCGCCCGATACCGGCGCGTCCAGGAATTCGAAGCCGCGCTTTCTTGCTTCGACCGCGAGCTCGCGGGCGACTTTCGCCGAGGCCGTAGTGTGGTCGACGAAAACGGCGCCCCTGGCCATCTTCTGGAAGGCCCCGTTCGGTCCCACGGTCACTTCCCGAAGATCCGGGTCGTCGCCGACGCAGGAAAACGCGATCTCCGCCCCCTCGACGGCCTTTGCCGGAGTCTCGGCGAAACGCCCCTTGTGTTTGGCGATCCACGCCTCTGCCTTGGCGCGGCTGCGGTTATATACGGTCACGTCGTGCCCGCCACGGGTGACGAGGTGTCCGGCCATAGGGAATCCCATTACGCCAAGACCGATGAACGCGAGTTTGCTCACTGCTCCTCCAGTCACGAGATGTCTCGCCAAGAGAGCGAGATTCACCGATAATTATAAAGTCTTAACCCAATTCCTCCGATCCTTCCCGTACATGAGCAAAGACTTGGCCAACGCGATTCGCGCGTTGGCCATGGATGCCGTGCAGGCGGCGAACTCGGGTCACCCAGGCATGCCGATGGGAATGGCCGAAATCGCGCTGGCGCTGTGGGGAAAACACCTGCGCCACAACCCGGCCAACCCGAAATGGGCGGACCGCGACCGCTTCGTGCTCTCGAACGGCCACGGCTCGATGCTGCTGTACGCGCTGCTGCATCTCACGGGCTACGATCTGCCGATCGACGAGCTGCGTCGCTTTCGCCAGCTGCACTCGAAGACCCCCGGCCACCCGGAATACGGGCTCACCCCGGGCGTTGAAACGACCACCGGCCCGCTCGGGCAGGGCCTCGCCAACGCCGTGGGCATGGCTCTCGCCGAACGCCTGCTCGCCGCGCAGTTCAATCGCCCGGGCGACGGCTGCCTGATGGAGGGCATCTCGCACGAAGCGTGCTCCCTTGCGGGCACGCTGGGATTGGGAAAACTCATCGCGTTCTACGACGACAACGGCGTCTCGATCGACGGGCCGGTATCGGGCTGGTTTACCGACATGACGCCGGAGCGCTTCTCCGCGTACGGCTGGCAGGTCGTTCGCGGGGTGGACGGTCACAACCTCGATGCAATCGAAGCGGCGATTCGCGACGCAAGGTCCGATCCCTCGAGACCTACGCTGATCTGCTGCAAGACGGTGATCGCGAAAGGCGCGCCGAACAAGGCGGGCAGCCACGACGCTCACGGTTCTCCGCTCGGTGAAAAAGAAGTCCAGGCCGCGCGCGAAAACATCGGCTGGCGTTATCCGCCTTTCGAAGTGCCGCCGCATGTCTACCAGGGCTGGGACGCGAGAAAGCGCGGCGCTGAGCTGGAACGCGCATGGAGCGGGCGATTCGCCGCCTACGAAAAAGCCCACCCGGAGGGCGCGCGCGAGTTCCGGCGCCGCATGGCGGGCGAGCTGCCCGCCCTGTGGAAGGAGCACTGCGCGGCGCTCCTGGAAAAAATCAACGCCAACGCGGAGACGGTCGCGACGCGCAAGGCCTCGCAAAACGCGCTCGAAGGTCTCGCGCCGGTGTTGCCCGAACTCGTCGGTGGATCCGCCGATCTTACGGGGTCGAACCTCACCCTGTGGTCGGGCTCCAAGCCCGTCGGGCGCGAAGGGGACGGCAACTACATCTATTACGGCGTTCGCGAATTCGGCATGAGCGCGATCATGAACGGCCTCGCGCTTCACGGCGGCGTCATCCCCTATGGCGGCACCTTCCTCACCTTCTCGGACTACTCGCGA
>VBDM01000040.1 GCA_005881355.1 Betaproteobacteria bacterium | reverse complement strand
AGAGCGCTTCGGGCGAGATCGCGTAGTCGCCCGGGCTGCGCGACTGGGCGGCCAAGCTGTAGAGCAGGATGTCGTCCATGACGAACGCCACCGCGCGGCCGGTCTCGACCATCTGGAACGCCTCCGCGTGGCCGTTCGCCGAGATGATGTTCATGCCGAGGTTCTGCGCCGCGTTGATCTCGGTGATCTGCTTGATGTTGGTCGTTCCGGCCGTGGAGACGATGGTCTTCCCCTTGAGATCCGGGAGCGCCCTGATGCTCGACGCCTTCTTCGCCACCCAGCGGTTCGCGGTCACGAAATGCGTGATCGTGAACCACACCTGCTTCTGGCGCTCCAGGTTGTTGGTGGTCGAGCCGCACTCGAGATCGATGGTGCCGTTCGCCATCAGCGGGATGCGGTTGGCCGAAGTCACCAGCTGGTATTTGACGTCGATTCTGGGCATCTTCAGTTCGTTCTTTACCGCGTCGACGATGCGCAAGCACAGGTCGACGGCGTAGCCGACCGGCTGCTGCTTGTCGTCGTAGTACGACAACGCGACCGACGCATCGCGGTGCCCGATGGTGATCGAGCCGCTGTCCTTGACCTTCTTCAGCGTGCCTTCCTGCGCGGCCGCCGGAACGGCAACGGCCAGAGCCAGGGCGGCAAGAATTAGGGTGACGGGTCGGGTCATGTCGGTCTCCTTGTGCGCCGTGGGGGCGGCGGTGCGGTGATGGTAGGCGGCGGCTTCGCGATTGTACGGGAGTCCCCCGTTTCTTGTCCAAGCGGCACCGGCGACCGGGGAACGCGGAACGCCTCGAGCGGAATAGAATTTGATCTCCTGCCGGGAAGGAGCGCGACATGAGCCAAGCCCCGACGCGCGTCGAGCACGATCTCCTCGGGGACCGCGCCGTCCCCGCGAAAGCGTATTACGGAATCCACACGCTGCGCGCCCTGGAGAACTTTCCGATCACGGGCACTTCGATCTCGATTTATCCCGACCTCGTGCGCGCGCTCGCGTGCGTGAAACAGGCGGCGGCCCTCGCCAACAACCCGCTCGGACTGCTTGCGGACGGGAAGGCCCGGGCGATCGTGCGGGCCTGCGAGGAGCTCCGCGAGGGCGAGCTGCTCGACCAGTTCGTGGTGGACGTCGTCCAGGGCGGGGCGGGGACCTCGACCAACATGAACGCGAACGAGGTGATCGCCAATCGCGCGCTCGAGCTGCTCGGCCACCGGCGCGGCGAGTACCAGCATCTGCATCCGGTCGAAGACGTCAACATGAGCCAGAGCACCAACGACGTCTATCCGACCGCCGTCAAAGTGGCGCTGCACTTCGTGATCGATCGCCTCGGCGCATCGATGCGGGAGCTCCGCCTCGCTTTCAGTGCCAAGGCGCAGGAGTTCACCGACGTGCTGAAAATGGGGCGCACGCAGCTCCAGGATGCCGTGCCGATGACGCTAGGCCAGGAATTCACCACCTACGCCGTGATGCTGGAGGAGGACGAAGAGCGGTTGAAGGAGGCGGCACTGCTCATCACCGAGATCAATCTGGGGGCGACCGCCATCGGCACCGGCATCAACGCCCACCCCGACTACGCCGCGATGGTGCGCCAGCGGCTCGCCGACATCACGGGGATCCCCCTCGTCACGGCGTCGAACCTCGTCGAAGCCACCCAGGACGCGGGCGCTTTCGTGCAGTTGTCCGGTGTCCTGAAGCGGATCGCCGTCAAGCTTTCCAAGGTCTGCAACGATCTGCGGCTTCTGTCCTCGGGTCCGCGCGCCGGGCTGGTCGAGATCAACTTGCCGCCGGTGCAGGCGGGCTCCTCGATCATGCCGGGCAAGGTGAATCCCGTGATCCCCGAGGTCGTGAATCAGATCGCCTTCGAGGTCATCGGCAACGACGTGACCGTGAGCTTTGCCGCGGAGGCGGGCCAACTGCAGCTCAACGCCTTCGAGCCGATCATCGCGCACAGCCTGTTCAAGAGCCTCACGCATCTCAGGAACGGCTGCGACACCTTGCGCGAGCGCTGCGTCCGGGGCATCACCGCAAACCGGGAGCGCATGGCGCAAACGGTCCGGAATTCGATCGGTCTGGTGACCGCGCTCAATCCCTATATCGGCTATTCCGCGGCGAGCGAGGTGGCGCGCGAAGCGCTTGCCACCGGCAGGACCGTGTACGAGCTGGTTCTGGAGAAGAAGCTCCTCACCAAGGAGGAGCTCGACAAGATACTGCAGCCTGAAGCGCTGACGCGCGCGGGCGTTCAACTCCCGCCCGAGCCGCCGCGATCGAAGAAAATCGAATCGTAATCTACGCCGCGCGCTTCACTTTCTTTCCCACGACATTGCGCAGGTATTGCCCGGTGGAGCTCGTCCCGGCGGCGGCCACGTCCTCGGGCGTGCCCTGGGCGATGATCCGCCCGCCGCCGTCGCCGCCCTCGGGGCCGAGATCGATTATCCAGTCGGCGGTCTTGATCACGTCGAGGTTGTGCTCGATCACCACCACGGTGTTCCCCGCGTCGCGCAGGCGGTGGAGCACCGTGAGCAGCAGGTCGATGTCCTTGAAGTGCAGCCCGGTGGTGGGCTCGTCGAGGATGTAGAGCGTGCGCCCGGTGTCGCGCTTGGAGAGCTCGAGCGACAGCTTCACCCGCTGCGCCTCGCCGCCCGAGAGCGTGGTGGCCGGCTGCCCGAGCTGGATGTAGCCCAGGCCCACTTCGAGCAGCGTCTGGAGCTTTCTTTCGACCGCGGGGACGGCGTCGAAGAATTCGTGGGCCGCTTCCACGGTCATCTGCAGGACCTCGTGGACGTTTTTCCCTTTGAACTGCACTTCGAGCGTCTCGCGGTTGTAGCGCTTGCCGCGGCAGGTGTCGCAGGGCACGTAGATGTCGGGGAGAAAGTGCATCTCGACCTTGATCACGCCGTCGCCCTGGCACGCCTCGCAGCGCCCGCCCTTGACGTTGAACGAGAAGCGCCCCGGCCCGTAGCCGCGCTCACGCGCCATCGGAACGCCCGCGAAGAGCTCCCGGACCGGCGTGAAAAGCGCCGTGTAGGTGGCGGGATTCGAGCGCGGCGTGCGCCCGATCGGGCTCTGGTCGACGCTCACCGCCTTGTCGAAGAATTCCAGCCCCTTGATCGAGTCGTGCGCGGCGGGCTCGTGCACCGATCCGTAGAGCTCGCGCGCGACCGCCGCATACAGAGTGTCGTTGATGAGCGTCGATTTGCCCGAGCCGGAGACGCCGGTCACGCATACGAAAAGACCCACCGGGAGCGCGAGGTCGACGTCCTTCAGGTTGTTCCCGCGCGCCCGGCGCAGCCTGAAGACGCGGGTCTTGTCGAAGCGGTGGCGGCTCTTGGGCACGGCGATCTCGAGCGCCCCCGACAAATACCGGCCGGTGAGGGAGGCGGGATTTTTGCGGATCTCGCCGGGCGTGCCCTCGGCCACGACCTGGCCGCCGTGCTCTCCCGCCCCGGGCCCCATGTCCACGACGTGGTCGGCCGAGTTGATCGCCTCCTCGTCGTGCTCGACCACGATCACGGTGTTGCCGAAGTCGCGCAGTTGCTTGAGCATCGTGAGGAGGCGAGCGTTGTCGCGCTGGTGCAGCCCGATGGAAGGCTCGTCGAGCACGTACATCACGCCGGTGAGCCCCGAGCCGATCTGGCTCGCGAGACGGATGCGCTGCGCTTCGCCGCCGGAGAGCGTGTCGGCGGCGCGGTCGAGCGACAGGTAGTCGAGGCCCACGTTGTTGAGGAAGGAGAGGCGCGAGACGATTTCCTTCACGATCTTCTCGGCGATCGAATGCTTCGCGCCGGAGAGCTCGAGCTTCTCGAAAAAACCGAGCGTTTGCTTCAAGGGGATCCCGCTCACTTCGTAGATTGCCTTGTCGTCGACCTTGACGTTCCGCGCCTCGGTCCGGAG
This sequence comes from Betaproteobacteria bacterium, assembly GCA_005881355.1. GTDB lineage: Bacteria > Pseudomonadota > Gammaproteobacteria > Burkholderiales > SG8-39 > VBDM01. The sequence continues at coordinate 1,927 of VBDM01000040.1, read as the reverse complement.
CCGCGTGCCGTTGCAGGCCGGGCAGGCCTTGGTGTTCAGGTATTTCGCCAGCTCCTCGCGCACCGCGAGCGAGTCGGTTTCCCTGTAGCGCCGCTCCAGGTTCGGCACGATGCCCTCGAAGGCGTGCTCCTTGACGATGGTGCGGCCGCGCTCGTCGAGGTACGAGAACGGGATCGTTTCCTTCGCGCCGTAGAGCACGATGTTCTGCACGGGCTCCGGGAGCTTCTCGAACGGAGCCTCGACGTCGAACTTGAAATGCGCGGCGAGGCTCGTGAGCATCTGGAAATAGAACTGGTTGCGCCGGTCCCACCCCCTGATCGCGCCGCTGGCGAGGCTGAGACCGGGATGCGCGACCACGCGCTTGGGGTCGAAGAAGCTGATCGCGCCCAGGCCGTCGCATTGCGGGCACGCGCCCATCGGGTTGTTGAACGAGAACAGGCGCGGCTCGAGCTCCGGCAGCGAATAGTCGCAGACCGGGCACGCGAATCGCGCCGAGAAGAGGTGCTCCTTGCCCGAGTCGAGCTCGAGCACCACGGCGCGGCCGTCGGCGTGCCTGAGCGCCGTCTCGAACGACTCCGCGAGACGCTGCTTCGCCTCGGGACGCATCTTCAGCCGGTCGATCACCACGTCCACCGAGTGCTTGACGTTCTTTGAGAGCCTCGGCAAGGAATCGATCTCGTGGACCTTCCCGTCCACGCGCAGGCGCGCGAACCCTTGGGCGCGAAGCTCGGCGACCAGATCCTGCTGCTCGCCTTTGCGGCTCGCGACGATGGGAGCGAGGATCATGAGCTTCGTATCCTCGGGAAGAGCGAGCACGTGATCCACCATCTGCGATACGGACTGCGATTCGAGCGCGAGCTTGTGCTCGGGGCAGTAGGGCGTCCCCACGCGCGCGTAGAGGAGGCGCAGGTAGTCGTGGATCTCGGTGATGGTGCCGACGGTGGAGCGCGGGTTGTGGCTCGCCGCCTTCTGCTCGATCGAGATCGCCGGGGACAGTCCCTCGATCAGATCGACGTCCGGCTTTTCCATGAGCTGCAGGAACTGGCGCGCGTAGGCCGAGAGCGACTCGACGTAGCGGCGCTGGCCCTCGGCGTAGAGCGTGTCGAAGGCGAGCGAGGATTTTCCCGACCCCGACAATCCGGTGATGACGATCAGCCGGTTGCGCGGCAGATCGACGTTCAGGTTCTTCAGGTTGTGCGTGCGCGCGCCGCGGATGCGGATCTGTTCCATCGGGCCTGTGGGCGAAGTCGAACCTGCTACTATACAAAATTTCGCAGCGTCCCCGCTACTCCCATGACGTCCCAGGCCGTGCCAGGGCGGATGTCCCCCCTCGAAATGCGCGCGAGCCTGTCGCTCGCGTCGCTCTTCGCACTGCGCATGCTCGGGCTCTTTTTGATCCTGCCGGTGTTCGCCGTGCACGCCCCGCAGCTCGCGGGCGGCGACAGTCAGGCGCTCGTGGGCCTGGCGCTGGGAACCTACGGGCTGACCCAGGGGATCCTGCAGATTCCCTACGGGATGGCCTCCGACCGCTACGGCAGGAAGCGCGTGATCGTCATCGGCCTGCTGCTTTTTACATTGGGGAGCTTTGTCGCCGCGTCGGCGTCGGACATCCATACGGTCATTCTCGGGCGTGCGATCCAGGGAGCAGGCGCGATCGCCGCGCCGGTGACGGCGTTCGCCGCCGACCTCACGCGCGAGGAGCACCGCACTAAGGCGATGGCGATGATCGGCGGCTCGATCGGATTGACCTTTGCCGTGTCGCTCGTCGCCGCGCCGGCCCTGTATCGCCGCATCGGGATGGACGGAATCTTCGATCTCACCGGCATCCTGTCGCTCGCGGCGATCTGGGTGACGCTCGCCGTCGTGCCGCCCGAGCCCGCCGTCATGGCGGATCCGGCGCGCCCGGCCCGGACCGGCGCCCTGCGGG
>VBDM01000416.1:1438-3028 GCA_005881355.1 Betaproteobacteria bacterium | reverse complement strand
CTGAAAGTCGAGGCGCCGGTGCTCTACCGCGGCGTCCACGTGGGGCGCGTCGAGTCGATCGCGATCGAACCGGGTATGTCGGGTCGCATCAACATTCGCATCGGAGTTCAGGAGGGCACGCCCGTCACCAAGAGCACCTACGCGCAGCTCGGTTACCAGGGCGTCACCGGGCTTGCTTACGTGTCCCTGAACGACGACGGTTCCTCGGCCGAGCTGCTCAGCGCCGCCGGCGGGGAACCTCCTCGCATCGGCCTGCGTCCGTCGGTTTTTGACTCGGGCCTGGACATGATCGCGACGATAGGCGAGCTGGCAGAGCGTCTGCGGTCCGGCGCCAAGGATTTCCCTTCGTTGGTGGGGGACGCGCGCGGCGCCTTCGCGAGCCTCGGTGCGCTTTCTCATAAGCTGGAGGAGCGCTCTCTCGCCTTCGACCGGATGTCGACGAGCCTGGAGGAGGTGGGCAACGCCGCGCGCTCGTTCAACGACGAGACCCTGCCGCGCTTCAACTCGCTGGTCGAGCAGCTCAACCGGGACACGCGCGCGCTCGACCGGGTGCTCAACGCCCTGGACGAGAATCCGCAGAGCTTCGTATTCGGCGCCCCGCGCAAAAAGCCCGGCCCGGGCGAGCCGGGATTCAGCGACGGAGGACGCTGACCGATGGCGCAGGGGTCTGCCGGATTCGTCGCGTTCGCGCTCGGCCTCGCCTGCGCCGGGTGCAGCATCGCTCCGGCTCCGGCGGTCACGAATTACGATTTTGGTCCGGCGCCGGACGGGCATCCGGCGCAAGGCCCGCGCCAGGCGCTGCTCGTCCACGACGTCAGCGCCCCGGCCTGGCTCGATTCGCCCCTGATCCACTACCGGCTCGCTTACCGGGACTCGGCTCGACCGCAGGTCTACGCGGAGAGCCGCTGGGTCATGTCTCCGGCGGCGCTGCTCACCAATCGCCTGCGCAGCCAGTTGGCCGCTTCGGGCAGCGGGGGCATCGTCCAGCCGGGCGACGGCGCGCGCGCCGGCTATGCGCTGCGCGTCGAGCTGGACGAGTTCACCCAGGTGTTCGACGCGCCGGGAAAGAGCAGGGCGGTGCTGCGCCTGCGGGCCTCGGTGGTGGGCAACCGCAGCCTCGTCGCGCAGCGCAGTTTCAGCGTGGAGCGCCCGGCTGGGACACCCGACGCGGGAGGCGGGGTGCGCGCCCTGATCGGGGCGAGCGACGAAGCGATCGATCAGCTCATCGGCTGGGCGGTGGGATACCTGAAGGACTGAACGGGCGCCAAGCCGCTCCTGGGCTAGAATATCCGCCGCACCATACAGTTTGGCGGCCTTGAGCATGACGCGCGTGGAAAAGCTCCTGTCGGCGATCGGATTGGGCGTGTTCGCCGCCATCCTGCTGCTCGCCTTCAGCGCCTACGTCAACCCGGCGATGCTGATCGACTTCGCCAACTTCCGCCTCTGCAGTTAAAGATCCCGCGCCGCTTCCGGCGCCGCCCGGGTACGAGCTTTCGGTGGACGCCCCGGGATTTTCAGAGGTTCTCGATTTCTGGTTCGGCGCGCCCGATTCGCCCGAGCGCGGCCGGCCGCGCAGGGCCTGGTTCAAGA
>VBDM01000416.1:0-1314 GCA_005881355.1 Betaproteobacteria bacterium | reverse complement strand
CCGCAACATGTTTCGCGGCACGGCGCGCGCGTTTTCAAGCGACCCCTTGGCCCTCGCTGCGGCGAGAAGCATGATCTTACGGGAGTTCGACCGGTTGCTGTCACAGGAAGAGCGCGGCTTCGCTTACCTGCCTTTCGAGCACGCGGAAGATCTCGCCGCGCAACGCCGTTCCCTCGCCTTGTGCCAGGCGCTGGACGCGGAGCATATCGGCTATGCGAAACGCCACTACGAGATCATCGTGCGCTTCGGCCGCTTCCCCCACCGAAACGCCGTTCTCGGCCGCGAGTCCACACCCGAGGAAATCGAATTCCTCAAGCAACCGGGATCTTCGTTCTAATCCGCAAGCCGGGTCGGGATCACGACCTCCGAGTGCAGGGTGCGGTGCACCGGGCACTTGTTGGCGATCTCCAGGAGCTTCTGACGCTGCACCTCCTCGAGATTGCCCTCGAGACCTATCAGCCGTTCTATCCGGTCGATCTTTCCCTCCCGCGTCTCGCATTCGGCGCAGTCGGAGGCGTGAATCTTGTCGTGCTTGAGCTCGACGCTGATCCGCTCGACGGGAACGCCCTTCAGATCGGCGTAAAGCCGGATCGTCATTGCGGTGCAAGCGCCCAGCGCGGCGCAGAGCAGATCGTAAGGCGACAGCCCCGAGTCCAGGCCTCCCGCCGCAACCGGCTCGTCCGCGCGGATCACGTGCCGGCCGACGATGACCTGGTTGGTGAACTTGCCCTCGCGCGTCTCGCGCACGAGGACCTTGCCCGGTGGTGCCGCGGGAATCTCGTCGGGCTTCATCTCCAGGTAGCGCTCGGCCCACGCGGCGAGCAGTTGACCGGCGTAGAACGCGTCTTCGCGGCGCGACAGAAGGTGGTCGGCGGGGTCGAGCGAGACGAAACTCTTCGGGTGCCTCGCCGCCGTGAATATCATCGTGGCGTTTTCGATGTCGACGATCGTGTCGCGCGGCGAATGCATCACCAAGAGCGCTTTTCCCAGCCGGGCGACGATGCCTCCGAGCTTCCGTCCCTGGATGTCGTCGAGGAACTGCTTCCTGATGCGGAACGCGCGCCCGGCGATGTCGACCAGCGCTTCGCCTTCGGCTTTGATCGCGCCGAGCGAATCTTTGAGCAGGCGCAGGATGTGGTCCGGATCGTACGGCGAACCGATAGTCGCGACCGCAACGGCCTCGGGGATCTTCGGCGCGGCGGCGAGCACCGCGGTCCCGCCCAGGCTGTGGCCGATCAGGATAGCCGGCGCGCGATGGTTCTTGCGCAGAAAATCGGCCGCGGCGACGAGGTCGCCGCGGCGACGAGGTCGCCG
>VBDM01000415.1:2642-4518 GCA_005881355.1 Betaproteobacteria bacterium | reverse complement strand
CTCGGGACTGGCGACCGGTGACTCTGGGCGCACGGCGGGGGCGAAGGTTTCCTTGGCGTTCATAGGCGTCTCGTGGTTACGTTGAGGCGGAGCCGCCGATCATAGCTTGCCCGAGATTGACCAGGCAATCAGCCGTGCGGCGCGGCGAGCGTCCCTATCGCGGCGAAGAGCGCTTCAATCGACTCGCGCGAAAGATTGCGCGTGATGAATACGATGCGCGAGCGCCGGTCCATGCCCGACCAGGCTTCGAGCGTGACAGGCGGGTGAAACACGTGCTGCGCCCCCTGCACGACGACCGGGCCGGGCTCTCCCGCGACGTGGACGACGCCTTTCACGCGCAACAGGTCGGGTCCGCGCAGCGAGGTCAGGACCTGCACGGCGGCGGAGAACGTGTCCCAGGTGAAGGGTTTATCGAACCATAGGCAGAACGAGCGGATCGAAGCGTCGTGCGCTCCGGCGCGAACGCGCTCCCCGAGGTACGCGCCTTCGGCGGGACGCGCCTCGCCCGAGGGCGCGAGCCAGCGATCGAGGTCCCGGGGCGTCGCGCGCGTGCTCCTCGGTCCGACGTCACGAAGGAACGCCACGTCCACTTCACCGTTGATCGCGACCGCGCGCGCGGCATAGGGATTCATCCGCTGCAGCCGTTCTTCGAGCGCGGCGACAGCTGCCGGAGGCGCAATGTCGCTCTTGGTTATGACGATGCGGTCGGCAACCGCGGCCTGCTTCGCGGCCTCGGGCGTGTTGTCGAGATTTTGCAGGCCGTTCACCGCGTCCACCAGCGTCACCACGCAATCGAGCCGGTACTGCGCGCCCAGCATCCCGTCGGTCTGCAGCGTGTGCAGCACCGGCACCGGATCGGCGAGCCCGGTCGTCTCGACGAAGACGCGGTCGAAGTCGATCACTTCGCCCGCGCGGCGTTTGATGAAAAGCTCGAGCAGTGTTACCTGCAGGTCGGTGCGCACCGTGCAGCACAGGCACCCGTTGGAGAGCAGCGTCATCCGCTCCGAGGACGATGCGACCAGCTCGTGGTCGATGCCGACTTCACCGAACTCGTTGATGATCACTGCAGCCCGGTTCATGCCGGGATCGCGCAACAGGCGGTGGAGCAATGTCGTCTTGCCGCTGCCGAGAAATCCGGTGATCAGGCTGACCGGGAGCTTTCCCGCCAGAGAATCGCGCGTCGGCGCCGGGTTCTGCATCAAATCGTCATCTCGAGGGCATACAAGCCGCCCGCGAAGCGATCCACGGTGAACACCAGCCGGCGGTCGTCCACGTAGACGTCGTTCAGCTGTATCGATCCCGCGCGCGAGAGCCTGGGCGCGGGGGGCACGAAGTAGGCGATCTCCTGCGGCTGGTAGGGGTTGCTCACGTCGAAGGCCCGCACGCCGCCGCCGAAAAACGTCCCGACGATGACGCTGTCCGAACGCCACGACCCCGGCACGGGAAGGTTCTCGTGCAGGTTGTGCGCCCCGAAGCGCCCGCCGTTCTTGGCGAAGGTCTCAACCGGCGGCATCGGAAAAGTGCTGATCGGAACGGGGTTCGTCTCGAGACGCGCGTCCACAACCCACACGAGCTTCGGCCAATCCTTGCCGTCGGTATAGACGCATTCGTCGCTGACGATGAGGAGCTCGCGCTCGAAAAGCGGGAGCACCGTGTGAGTAAAGCCGGTGTAAGGCGGCGAATAACGCCAGTGCGCCACGAGCTTGGGCCGGGATTTGTCCGAGATGTCGAGGATCACGGCGCCGCCCGAGATGTAGCCGACGTAGGCGCGATCGGGCCGCTGGGGAAAGACGTTGGTGTTGTGCGCGCGAAATCCCGAATCGAACTTCGGGTGGCGCGCCGGAGGCGGTACGTTGTCGCCCACGCGCGTTCCGGG
>VBDM01000415.1:1661-2609 GCA_005881355.1 Betaproteobacteria bacterium | reverse complement strand
CGTCAGACGGGTGGGTCGGCTGGAAGTCCGGCGCGCCGCTCGCCATGTGGATGAACTCGCCGTCCACGAACCACACGGCGTGCACGCCGCGCGAGTGCGGACCCGAGGCGTCGAAGTGTGAAATCAGCTTCGGTTTTTCCGGCGTGCTGATGTCGAAGAGGTCGAACCCCGCGGGCCTCATTCCCGCGGCGCTCGCCTGGTAGGCCACCGCCATGGTGTCGCCGACCACGTCGAGCGAGTTGGACCGGACCTTGGCGTGGGGCAGCTCGGTCTGGACTACGACTTGCGGATTCTTCGGATCGGTGACGTCCACCGCGGTGAAATTCTTCGGCGCGGACTCGTGCGCGAGCCACAGAATCCTTCGCCCGTCGCGCGCGAGCTGCATGCCCATTCCTTCGCCGATGCCGCCGAAGCCGTGCAGCTCGTGATGGGAGAGGAGTTTCATATTGAGCGCCAGCGTCTGATCGGAGCGGGCGGCGATTCCTTGAAGCGTCGAGGCCATTCTGATTCCTGTCGAGTGAGCCGGGCGTGCTCGGCGAAAACCCAATAGTAACGCCTCGCGCCCGCCGCCGACACCGGCGCTGCATCGATTCGGGTACACTTTTCCGAACGCGGCGGCCGCAGAGCGGACCGCTCGGCCCATGACGGAGGAGGAACTCATGCGCAAGACGCTATATGCCGTAGTTGCATTGCTCGCGACGCTCTTTTGTACGAGCGCGCTCGCTCAGGCCTGGCCGGCCAAGCCGGTGAAACTCATCGTGACCTATCCTCCCGGTGGAAGCTCCGATCTCCTGGCGCGCGTTTTCGGCCAGAAGCTCGCCGAAATATGGGGGCAGCCGGTCGTCGTCGAGAGCAAACCCGGAGCGGCGGGCTCGATCGGCATGGACTACGCAGCGAAGCAGGTCAACGACGGTTACAGCTTTGTCGTCGGAAATATCGGGCCGGCGG
>VBDM01000415.1:0-1628 GCA_005881355.1 Betaproteobacteria bacterium | reverse complement strand
GCCCTACGACATCCAGCGCGATTTCGTCGCCATATCGCTGATTTCAACCGGCCCCAACATCCTCATCGTGCACCCTGATGTTCCCGCGAAATCTCTGCGCGAGTTGACCGATTATGCGAAGTCGAACTCGGGCAAACTCAATTACGGAACCAGCGGGCCGGGGAGCATTTCGCATCTTGCTGGCGCAATGTATGCGAACATCACCGGCGTGAAGGTGACGGAAGTTCCCTACAAAGGGGGCATACTCGGCGTGCAGGATCTCGTCGCGGGGCACATCCAGTACATCTTCAGCGATTCGCTGCCGGCGATGGAGTTCATCAAAAGCGGCAGGGCGCGTGCCTTATGCCTCACCAGCGCCGAGCGCAGCCCGATCATGCCGGAGCTTCCTCCCTGCGCGGAATCCGTGCCCGGCCTAGTCGCGGTGAACTGGTGGGGCGTATTCATGCCGGCGGGAACCCCGAAGGCGATCACCGACAAGTTTCACATCGACTTGGTCAAGGTGATGCAGGACGCAGACGTCAAGAAGAAATTTGCTGGCATGGGCGTCGAGGCGATCTACAGCTCGCCCGAACAGTTCTCGGCGTTCATCAAGTCCGAGATGGCGAAGTACGCCAAGCTGATCAAGGAGGCGGGGATCAAGGTCGAGTAAGGGCCTGTTTCAGCTGCCTCAGGGGTCCGCGCTTCGTCGAACTCGCCCTGCCGAAGGCGCACGACGCGACCCGGGTTGTCGGGAATCCCCGACAGCGACTGTAGGTAATACCCTAGAGTTTTTGAATCCCTTGATCAGGCGCAGTTCAGACAGGTAGGCAAGGCGAGCTGAAGCGGAGACAATACGTTCCCCGGCCGTGCAGGAAGCGGGGAACGGACCAGGATGGGGACGCTCGATCTCGAGGGAGGAATTCGATGTCCCAACCCAAGCAGATGCCGATGGTGCGCTGGTACGATCCGCTCCAGCTCATCCGTACCGGAATCGACGTCGCGGCTTCGACCTTGTTCGGCCGGCACAGCGATTTCCGGCTGATGGAAGCGCTGGCTGCACCCGAGATCAGCGTCGACGACTACTCAAACGTCGGTGCGGACGAGTCGATGTGGATCGACTACGTGGCGGACGTCGGTGACGGATGGAACTCGACCTACGCCATCGCCTGTGCGCTCGCGCAGCAGAATTTGACGCTCGCGGATGATCGGGGAAATCGGCACGAGACGAAACGCGGCGCCATCCTCGTGTTCGGGGGCGACGAAGTCTACCCGGTCGCGAGCCGCTCCGAATACAAGCAACGATTGGTCGCGCCGTACGAATGCGCGCTTCGCAATACCCAGCCACCCAACCCCTCGGTCTACGCCATCCCGGGCAATCACGACTGGTACGACAGCCTGGTGGCCTTCACGCGGCTGTTCTGCACTAGGAAATGGTTCGCCGGATGGCTGGCCAGGCAAACCCGCAGCTATTTCGCGGCAAAGCTTCCGCGCGGCTGGTGGCTGCTCGGCCCCGACGTGCAGCTGGATTCGGACCTCGACGACCGTCAGATCGAATATTTCAAATTGGCGGCCAAGGCGATGGCCACGGAGGACCGGGTGATCCTCTGCAACGCCGAGCCTCACTGGATCTACGCGCAGATTTACGGGGA